>JANOQA010000163.1:0-5759 GCA_031422145.1 bacterium
CATCATAGGCAATGATACAGGCTTTAGTGATTTCATCATGACTACTTTTGAAAGCATCTTCCGAGTACTGTACTTGATATCCTTTGGCGAGGATCATCGCAGATCCGAGTATCGCACAGAGATCTTTCGGAAGTCTCCCAGGAATACTGAGCTGAAGCTCCATATCTTCAGATCTTTGGAGTACTCCAACTTCGTAGAGTGACTCGAGTATAAATCGGAGCTCTTGTATACTGTGACAAGGGGGGAGATTGAGAGTAGTATCACTATGGATGAGTCGGAACCCACCAACATTGAGGAGTCACTTATAGAGACTAAATGGATTATCTCTTTCTGTGGTAGAGAGATGGATTTTCCCACCTATAGAAATAAGAGGTCCTTTTGCGGTATTGTGTCGTTCTATAGTAGAGAGTACCTGATCTCATATACGAGAGATGATCTCGAGAGATGTATCGACGAGTTCTTTTACTTGATCTGATATATCAGGTATTTGGAGTATCTGTACTTCAGAGAGAAGAGTAGTCTTTATGGCTTGTATATCTGCTTCACTGACTTTTGTGAGTGACTGAAGTTCTCCGGGATGTATACGACATATAATGTCATTACTGGTTAGTTTACTGAGCCCATGGAGATTTTTTTCGAGGGGATATTCTCCTTGGAGAGATTTTTCCTGGAGTATGATTTGTCCAATACGAACACTGGAGGATCGGTCGAGTCGCCTCTGGTAGTTATATTCGATAGATCTTTTTAGCTCAACTCCTGAGAGTATAAAGTACTGAGATCCATCGGTATACCACATCTCTCCTCGGGATTCCCATGACTGCTCGACGAGAGTTTTTACACAATCATCTAGGTTTGATGTTAAATCCAAGATATTCATAAGATGTATAAAGGAGCGAGGATTTCTAGATGTATCCCATACAAACTTTGCGATTTCAATCAGGATGGGATATTTCGTGATAAGACTTCGATACCTATCATAGAGATCTCAATAGGTCTTGGGATATCCGAGGAATCTCTCCATAATACGTTCTATGGCTCACTCTGCAAACTCAGTGCGATACATATACAGAGCAAAGGTATTTTTGGAGTCCCGGACTTCTTCATAGAGAGCTATAAATTCTTCGGGAGAACATTCTTTACTCACCATTCAGAGGTATCGAACCATGTCGTTTGCTATAGAAAATCCTTCTAGACTACGACTAGTTACCGAGAGAGATAATATATATCTTAGAAATCCAAGAGCTACAAACTTTGGATCTCAGGTAGATGTGTAATGTTCTGGATATGCCTTCATAAGGCGATCTCTCATCTGATCTTCGAGAGCGAGAGTATCAGAAATATAGTCAGGTATATGTTTTCAAAGAGATCGTCCCAGTGGATCGGTTGGTATCTCGCCAAAGTGATATCATCCAGTGTGATATACGTCAGTATTTTCTACTTCTGGCAAGGCAAAGCCTCGGCCGATGATCCAGTATCTCATATATCCATAGAGGAGTCACTCTGAGAGGGGTATATGGATGATATTTCCTCCTGGATGTTTTTTCACATATATTCGATCTGCCATGAGGGTACAAGGAGAATCCATATCTCCAAATTTACTCAGACCTATATACTGAATCATGCTCGTATAGAGACGGGTATATACCTGAGCGACTTCATCGAGATACTCACTCAAATTCGGACTTTTGAGGATGAGGAGCATATTTTCTCCTTCATCAAGTATATGTATTTCTTTGAATAACTCTTTTGGATGAAATACTCGTATGAGCTCGGTTTTCTTTACGACATACTGGAGGAAGGAGGCTTTTCCTAAGTATTTTATATCCTTTTGTTGCTCCTGTGAGGCTTTCATGAGAGCCATGCAGAAGAGTACTTTCTGGGTTGTATTTTGAGCATGAGCTATACGGTATCTATTTCGTAGTGTTTCATACAGGATTACTTCATCGGTACATGTTTCTAAAAATCACTCTCCAAATAGTACTCAGGAGACCTCCTCTTCACTCGAGAGAAAATGCTCCGGTAGTCCAAATCAGATAGCATTTCCTATGAGAGTCTCTCGGAGTGTCCATACTCACTCATCATCAAAAGAGGTACCAACTGGGTAGGGACTATAGCTATCTGGATGAGGAAGTGATCTCAGAGAGAGGGTATCGAGTACTCAGAGGAGCTCCTGTCGTTCTGACGCATTGAGTCGTATAGTCTGGATAGCTCTGAGCCAGGGATAGAGTATTTCTCCTATTTTCTGAAAGCGTATTTTCTCTGGTATAGTAGGACTTTCGAGGAGGGAGAGTATCGCAGTATGAAATCTTGCTATACTTTCTTGTACAGAAGGTATGATCTGCGATGATAGTACTATCTGTGTCTGTAAATGAGTATCTCAGAGTACTGCGACTATCCCATATTCTACTCTTGCAAAAAGCTCCTGTGTTGAGTGGGGAAGGGAGCTCAGGAGAGTGACTCATCAGGACTCTTCTGCTCAAGTATCTCGTAGAGTAGGGAGTGTCTCCATTAAATAAAAAAGAGAATATACTATTTACTTCTAATCTAAATTACGGCTATGTCAATAATATAGTTGACTTATATATAATATTGATTAGAAAGTTTATATAACTTGTAATAATTCATTATGGTAAATTTGGGAGAAGATATAGGTAATTCACAGTGAGGTACTCAAGTTTTAGAGGGATCTGACTGAAAAGTAGTTCAGCCTATAACAGCCCTTACCGTACTCCAATCTGCCTGAGAAGCGAAAGATAGGGCAACTGAAAAGATACGAGCTGGTGTTCGAAAGGTCATGGACTCCAATCGTAATACTCTCGAAAAGTTTTCTGATATAGAGAGTCAACTCTCTGGTCTTGAGCTGCGAAAAGGGGCTATCCTCGAAGAATATCTTCGAGGTCATACTTCTTCGGGACATAAAGTATCCGAAGATATTGCGAAGGCAATGAGATTTCTCTGAAAGATGTCTTCAAACCCTACACAAGCTCCTGACCTTCCGTCAGAACTTGTACCAGATATGTCGACTGATTTACAAAAATGAACAAAGAAAGTAGTAGGAAGTATAGCTGATATATGAGCTAAGTGAGTTACTTTGGCTACCCTCCCAGTTCTTATTCCAATAAAAGCATGATGGAGAAAGCTTGCTGATATGGTCAGAAAAAAGACTCCGTATACACTTGGATGAGATAATCTCTCAGAGTCAAAGGCTCTCGAACTGAGTGTTGATCTGTATAAAAATACAGCCGAACTCGATGAGTATATAAATGCTCTCCGAGATACTCCCAAAAATCTAGAACCAGTACTCGTAGAAGTCTACTCGCTTCTCGCTTGATTTAAAGGTCTTGGAGATTTTATTCGATCGGAGGAGTATCTCAAGGTAGTACAAGAATATAAAATCGATGATGCTCTGTCAGCTGGTCTTATAGATACTATGTATGAGAGTATGTTATCTCGTATTTCGCAAAGTGAAATTGGTCTTACATGAGTCATAGAACATATACTGACTCTCATGAAAACAGCTCCCGTAGTAGCACAAAATCTTCATACGAGTTGGAATAAAGCAAGAGATGGTCAAATTCTACATCAGATAGCATTAGCTACGAGTCAATGAGTCCGGAATGCCTGAAATGCAGTCCAGGATCTTGAAAGCCTTTCACTATTCTCTCTGGGAGAAACTCAAAGAGCCACTCGAGAAATTGCAGCTATCCCAGGGGAAAATATGAAACATAGTGCTCGACTCATGATTCATCAATCAAAAATGACACTGACTCATCAGGCGTCTATGATAGATATCGCCGTAGAATGAGGAGTAGCTCGAAATGAACTTACGACAGCTCTGGACGGTCTTGCAAAGGTAAATGAGTCTATTTGATTTATTTTACCAACCTGAGTCCCAACACCACTTCTCTCAACTACTCAATCTACTCCTCGTACAAACTCCTAGTCCTTTTCCTCTGCTCCTGTGATATTCGGAAATACACCCAGACTTTATGAAGAAGACCCAGGAGGAGACGGTCCTTGGCGATCGAGTGGGGGAGAGGCATGACTCACAGTTACTCCACTCGTACCTCAGGGTACCTCCATCAACGCCCGATATCTCGCCCTCGGGCAAGATCATCTCTCGTTCGATTCTATTCGTACCTATCGATGGATTCATCATGTGATGATCGACACTCCAGAGACTCAAAAACTTTGGGAAGATCGAACATACTTTTTTAATACTCTATACCAGAGTATTCTCGGACTCGATATCAGTATGTCGAGTATTTGTATTGATGGAGATGATGGAAGACTCGCTATCATACGAGTCGATAGTAGTATCCTTAATACTTCTGTACAGAAAGATATTAGCTCAGTACTCCAGTATTGGGGGCTTGAGCTCCTCTGGGTAAAACTCGGATATCATCATACTCTCTCCGAGACAGATCGAGATCTCCTCCAGACAAAATCTACTCCCAAGATGTCTCTGTTACCCCTAGTTAGAGTACAAGAGTGAGAAATATCTTCTGGATATATACGGAGAATGATAGGGAATATACGATCCAAGACTACCGGTATTATCCCATGGAAGAAACCTAAAGAGACTTCATCTCCTGCTCCAGAGATATCCTACGAAGATACACTCTTCTCACTGATTCGATCCTATGAGAGCCTCCTCCTTCTCGAGCGAGATGCTCGGACTTTTGGTGAGAATAATCCATCGGTAGCCCAGGCTTCTGAAACTGCATTTTTGACTCTGAAGAGAGCCGAGTATACCGCCCTCTTGACCCAATATCTCCTCCAGACGTCTCGTCGAGAGGGACAGATATCTCGTATAGTATCCGGAGCATCATCGATCAAAGATAAAAAGATAGATCAGACATCTAAACCGAATTTTGAGACATATAATAGATCTATCGGATACATGAGTCGATCTGAGTCTATCGGATATATGCGACAAATACTTGCCTCAGTTTTTTCAGATTTTCTGATCCAAGAAAATAGGCTACCTAAACTATTTCCCCATCCTCTGAATCATCAGATGATGGAAGTATGTATAAATTTTCTCAAGGGTACTCATAGTCTCCATCTTCTCCCGAGCTCAGGTCGAGTGGTTATAAGTGCTCATCTCGGTCGAGACCTTCTCGACCGAGTACTGTCTCTCTTGTATCCACCGAGTACTGTCCAGGGACAAAGTACGCCTGGACAGTATATTACCTTCCATGCAGATAGTCATGATCGGGTATATTTTCAGTGAGATCTTGATACGATACTCGGACAAACTTGGGACTCTACTCAATATCCTCGGCAACTTTTAGAGACATATGATCTAAGTCTCCTCTCCGATCAATCATATATACATCTTGCAGCTCTTTTTCATATAGCTCTCGATAAGAAAGAGTCAGTAGAGCTCTACATTCCACTTTTTAAGAGACTTTCCTCTAAATCTCCTCTCATCCGAGAGGTATACCAGAGATACCTCCTCACAAATGCTCCTACTCTAGGACTATATCTTTCTCTCCTAGAAAGATATCCTACTCTGTCTCGGTTCCCCATGACTATAAACCCAGAGATCATGCAGGAGATAAGAAATGAGATCTATATATCCCTCTTCACTCTCAGTCATACCCCCGAGATACACGGTCGCATACTGAGGCTCGCTCCGATCATCGGGAGAGATACATGCGATAAACTCAGAGATCTCGGGGGTATGACTGAGAGTGAAGAGGGATATATAGATCTCATTTCTTATCTCCTGCATGATCTCTGGGTTTATAGTC
>JANOQA010000164.1:0-7143 GCA_031422145.1 bacterium
CTGACAAAATGAGATCGGATATTTTCGGCATCCACGAGACAGATAGAATTTGCCGACTTTGTCATCATCACCAAGTCAGAGTGACTCAGTCCTGAGATACCGAAAGACATCGAGACGGCTATCCGCAAGGTAAATGCTGAGGCTCCCGTGATCTCCACTCCCCTCCTCGATATCCCCCTTGATGTACTGCTCGATACGGAGCGACTCGAAAAGTCCGATATCTCTCGACTGAAAGACACGACTGACGATCACACCCATAGCGAATCCCTCACCAACTACGCCTACTCGAGTGATATCCTCTTTGACCATATGCTCCTTTCTGAGTTTTTTCGAGAACTCCCGTATGAGGTATATCGAGTGAAGGGATTTGTCCGGTTTGCTCAGGATCCGTCGAAGGTATTTTTGATCCAAAAAGTCGGAGCGAGATTTACTATCGAAGAGGTAGAAAATCCATCAGATAGATCAAAAAATACCCTCGTATTTATCGGGTCAGAGATCCAGCCCTTTTTGATAAATATAGAGCTCGCGAAGTGTAGTAGCCTATAAATCCTACATGAAAGATATCGCCTCTCTCCTTCCTGAAAAAGTGATCTCTGATATACGAGCGATATTTCAGAGTGAAATCGGGTGTATCGGAGTGGTAGAGCCAAAAAAGCTCATAGTACAGTATCAGAAATTTGAGAAAGTCATACAACAGCATCGTGTATCATGCGGGATACACTACGTCATGAAGTGTAACACGTCCATGAAGCTCATCCAGACTATACAAACTCTCGGAGGAAGGGTGGATGTATCGTCTATTGGGGAGCTCGAAAAGGCTCTTTTACTCGGAGTACCTCCGACTCTTATTTCAGCAAATGGACCGAAAAATACTCTATTTCTCAGGAAATGTATCCAAGAGAATGTATATATCATCGTAGATAGTATCCATGAGCTCGAAGAAATACTTCGCTTGTCGCAAGAATTAAAAAGTCGACCCTCGATTCTCATTCGAATTTCTGGATTTACAGGACACCGACCATCCAGGTTTGGGGTGCATATTTCCCTCTGGGAAACTTGTATCCAGAGACTCTCAGAATATAAGGATATACTTTCTTTTCAGGGTATTTCATTTCACGTAGATTCGGCTGATATCCCACTCCGTCGAAAGATATTTTGGGAATCTCAGACCTTTGTACGAGGATGTATCACTCAAGGACTTCATACAAAAATCATAGATATAGGAGGAAGCTACGGGGAGCGTCCTGATGATGACAGAAGCCTCGAAGAGCGAATCACCAGAAGCGATGGATTTATATTTCCAGTACAGGAAATTACGGGAGAAGACTTTTTATCAGAGGTACTTAGTATTCCTGAAAGATGATATCCCTCCATCGGTACCTACCTCTACGAAAATGGTACTACTCTCTGGATAGAGCCAGGGAGATCTCTCCTACACGGAGTAGGGTATACCGCTACAAAAGTAATCTCTCTCCAGTCGATCCCAGAAGCAGCGATCATACTCGATACCAACTCATTTAGTCTCGGTACTCGAGAGTCAGAAATACCGAGTAATCCCCTCTATCTATCCATTCGAGAGACCTCATCATCTCGTCTAAAAGACTTTTTTCTCCTCGGGAATCTCTGTCGAGAAAAAGATCGACTCCTTTCTCGATCTGTTCCGCTCCCAGATACGGTACGCCCGGGAGATATCCTCATCTTTCCAGATACTGCTGGATATCGGATGGATTTCTTTGAGACGAGGTCCATCCTTCATCCCCCGAAAACTCGTTACTTCCAAACTTCCCTATGACTTCAAATCGACCAATAGCAGATACTGACGGTACCTATCTCGGAGCTACCTCATGAGTTTTGAAAACCAGAAATACCGCACAAATCCTCATAGGAGCTAAAAATGCTCTTCTCATGAAGTATTTCAAAAATATCGAAGTGAGTCGTCCCTCACTCGAGTCATGCGACGCAAATTCTCCAGAGAGCGTCTATGTATTTCTTGCTCGAGAAAACCTTGAGTGTGCCGTATCTTGTGATCCGAGTACTTCACTCGAACGCGCTCGGGAGATCTGTCGTATCATCTCTGGAGAGTTCGTGACCGGAGAATACCTCCATCTAGAAATCCATCCAAACTATTCAAAAGGTCTAGAAAAATATAAAGACTCTCTACCCGAAAGTCGGGCTCATGAAATGCTGGCGTATTTTGATGTATGGCTCAAAGAAAGTCCTCAAGATACAGAAGAACACGAGGCTATACTTTCTCTCGTACAAAGATATATACAGCTCGCTCAGCGTATCCTATGATAGTTTTGTCCGTACAGGAACTCATCGGAAATACTCCGGTCGTTCGTATTCCTTCCCATATACATGGGATTGCTCACTTGGAGCTTTTTATCAAGCTCGAGTACCTCAATCCTTTTTGATCCCTCAAAGATCGTACCGCTCTCGGGATACTCCGAGGGATGCCTGACTCTGCAACGCAGGTCATCGAGTCCTCGAGTGGAAACACAGCGAAAGCACTCGGATCTCTTCTTTCTCCGAGAGAAATCCCCCTTCACATAGTGACCAATCGTATCCGAATCCCTGAAGTGAGAAATCTCCTCCAGATACTCGGTGTTCATCTCGAAGAGCTCCCTCCCGGGAGTGACTGTCCTGATCCGAGTGATCCACAATCTCCTTTTGAAATGATCCGAAAAAGAGTAGGAGCAGACGATGATCTCTACTGGACCGAACAATACAAAAACCGAGAAAATCCGAAAATTCATACCGAAACACTCGGACCAGAAATCCTTGAAGAAATCCCAGATCTCGGATTTTATTTCTCTGGCCTTGGGACTACGGGATCGAGTCGTGGAATAGCAGAATACGCCAGATCTATTCATTCCCCACTCAAAAATATAGGTATCATCACAGCGGGTGGGTGATATATCCCAGGTATCCGAAATGCTGATGAGATGAGAGAAGTACCTCTTTTTCAAAGAGATCTGTATGAGCATATTTTAGAAGTCTCCGATAGAAAAGGTGTCCAGGCTATGATCGAGCTCATACGATCTTGTAGTATCCACTGTGGACCTACTACGGGGGCTGTGTTTCAGGGTATACGTACGTACTTTGATAACTATCCCCTTCATGCACCGACCAAGGCTCTCTTCGTAGCGTGCGATGGACTCGCCCCCTATGTGAGCTATATCATGGAAAAATATCCAGAGCTCGTAGATCTCACCCCTGAGTCATCCATATCTAAATCCCCTCAGTCTCTACTTTCCCATACCCCCCACCAGAGCGTCTCTCTCGAAGAGATCTTACATACATGAGCCTTTCTCTCAAAATACCTCCTGATAGATACTCGTTCAGTTGCATCATTTAGCCTCGGACATATACCAGGAAGTATCTGTATACCTGGGTGACTTTTACGAGAATACCTACAAAAAGATCAACTCCCCTTTGATAGGGATCATCCAGTAGTATTTATCTGTCCTCATGGAGAGGACTCCCCTCTGCTCTCTCAGATAGCCAACCAACTTGGTTATACAACATATTCTTTACGTGGATGATATCTCGGATCTCGAACCATAGCGAGCCAGGTACCCTGAGTGAATATTTAGCTGTTATACGAGAGACCCCTGACTCTCACACTTTTTGGTAGAGAGATACCATACAGCCACCGCCAACATAAAAAAATGAGTAATCTCTGGTATATGTACGAGGCTCACCAATACGAATACTCCTACCATCCATCGTATATTGGGATCTGTTTGAGAACTTTTCATAGATCGATATACCATTCACAGGATACATCCAGTGAATATACCTCCAAAACGAAGTATCGACTCAAGAAAAAGATTGTGAGTATGTCCGATCGCAAATCGACTATCGATCAGGGGAGTCGTATGGGTCATGTATTCTCTATACAGTATATCGAGCTCGAGCGGTGTAAATCCGATAATCCAGGCTCGGGGATGGACCAAGAACTGAGACAAGCTATCAAATATAAGTCAGAGACGTACCTGGATCGTGCCTGATTTTATGAAAAAGACGACCAAGATGAGAGTAGTCAAAGCTAGAGTCAGAGCATGCCATCGATACGGGTACCATTGAGCGAGGAATACTGGGCATCTTTGGATGAGCTCTATACAAAACAATCCGAAGGTAATCCCCCCTATCCAATACGTACCAGAGAGAAAAGTAATACCGAGTACGACGAGGTAGATAAGTGGTCGCCATCGACCTACCGGATCAAAAATAAAGAGTATAAGCAAGGAGTAAAAGGCAAGATGTGCTGGATTACCGAGAGCAGAAAATACTCGATCCCCCGAGAAACTCGTCGCATACGTCAAAAAGTCGTATCCAATATACTGACTGACCGCGTAGAGCGCTACAAAAGGAAAAGAGCTCAAAAGTCCGAGCTGAATGGCACGTCCCTCCTCGAGAGATAGGCACCTCAGAGTTTGGAAAATACCGAGGATCAGTCCTGTATATATGACTCCATAGTAAAAGGTTGGTGAACCGAGGAAGATATCTCAGATAGACGCACCTGAGAGAATATGCAGTACGACCACTCCTCCTAAAATCAGCCACAAGGGTAAGAAAGAGGGTATCTTTCTCGGCTTCCGCATACAGGGCGTACACCAGATATATACGATCCCCACCCCTACTAATCCTCTCTTGAGAAACTCGTATCCAGTCGGTCAGATGATAGGTCCACCGATTCCCACGAGTACATGGGAAAATAGGAGTGGTAGGAAAAATCCCAGTCCAAAGAGTATGCTTAGATGGATGATCTTTCCGACGTTTTGGTATGATTTCATGCAGAGATTTCTCCTATACTACTCGTGGAGATATTTTGTGCGAACAAATCCATGAGAATCTGAGGTAAATACCTCGGACCATCCAGCGTAGGTATCGATCACAATGACATCCTCTCCTTCGTAGAGACTCTCTATAATTCGTGATTTTGCATGAGGAGATTTTCGTACATTGAGCGAATAGGTATGTACTATCTTTCGCCGTTCGTATATGCCGAGCTCGATAGCTTTCTGATAATTCATCGTATCCCGAAAGAGGTCATTTTCATTGGCTTCACGGAGATATTTTCCTGATACATATCCTACATTTCCATCTTTTAGAGTGATCTGGACCCATCCGTTTCCATCCATAGTATCCGTACGATAGACTACATCTCCAGACTGGAGTATAGTAATCTTTCTCGAGTAGGCACTCGGCGTATACCGCACATTGAGTGCATGAGCGGTCACATAGGATCTTTTTTGAAAGGATGTTGTATCTTGCTTTTCTGACTCTGTTTCTGTCATTTCTTCGGTACGCATGACTCCTTCAGTACTATCGAGAGTTTCTGAAGCTCTCGTCACAGTACTTGGACTACGAGATGGAGTATTGGTGAGATTTTTTAGATCTGATGATGGGGTATTTGAGTCACGAGTCGTTACAGGAGATCGGGATGATGATACACCTGGATTTCCTCCTGAAGTAGAAGTCGTAGTACTCAGAAAGATAGCTGGGGTCACTCCTCCGCCAGATCCACCGCCACTTCCTCCACTATATCCTCCACCTCCGCCAGATCCACCGCTCGGTATCGATCCTGGGTCAGTATACACCACCTGAAATACTACGGATATTCATCCTACATTGAGGTTCGCGGTTTTTGATACACCTGAGACAAAGGGTCCTGGTATTTTTACTTGGAGAGTTTGTCCATTTTGGATCATTCATCCACTTCCGGTGTAGGCTCCAGCATTTATAGAGTAGAGTCCTCCTCCTATGCTCACGGGAGTATCTGTATTGATACCTGAGATCGTCACGAGCTGAGAAAATACTTCGAGTGGGAGAGTGGTGAGTGATACACTTGGCAGAGTAAAACTATCCGGAGTCGTATCGGTCGGCGTAGTAAATGTAAAGAACGAGAAGTGATTGGTCTGAAATTGACACATACCAGCTATCACGGTACATCGATCGATCAAAGTACTCGATATTCCATCTTCGGAACGGTATACATTGAGTACTTTACCGTTGTATTGATTTCCTATATTGATTTGGAGTGTTCCAGAAGCACTGAGGGTGATCGAAGTATCAGATCCAGCTTTGTATACTCCACCTGTCTGGGTGTATCCTGTTTCTTGGACTATAAGTGGCGTATTGGTGGATTGAATCTCAGTAAATAGTCCATTCCAGATAGATCCTCCCGATAGAGTGAGTCCAGAGTTTGGAAGAGTAATCGAGTGCCCTCCAGTAGCAGAGTACAGTACGATCGATCCGGTTGATGCGGCTATATTGATCGATCCGGTAGAGTTGAGCTCAAACTGAAGAGCTCCAGTAGCAGTGATAGATCCTGGGAGAGTATTTCCAATACGAGTAGGAACTCGGATCATACGAGATGCCCCCGTAGACGTACCGAGCTCGATACTCGTATGCGTAGGAGTAATACGATATTCATGTCATTCGACGAGTCCAGGTATCTCGGTGAGGTATCCAGTAGACGAAAGAGTGTTCTGAGCTGGGAGCGTATATCCACCTGATCCAGATGTCACATCCTCTAGATAGAGTTGCTGTGATAGATTTGGGATATCGGTCTCAAACTGTGCGACAATGCTCGCATTTCCAGAAACACTGAGAATCTCTCTACTAAAAGCTACTGTACGATAGAGATCGATCGCGATATCTCGTACATTTCCGAGAGTATCCTGAAATCTACGAGTGATCGTCTGAAATCCAGGAGCGAGATCTATTTCAAAAGAAAGATTAATCCCAACGGGGATATATCATACCTCAGTCTCCATGCTGACTGGGGAGAGATCTAGGATCCTAGCCAGTACCGTATGTCTCATACCTTGTAGAGTAGATCCATTGATAGGACTCACTCCAAGAACCACCGGGGCAGTACGATCGAGTACGATGCTATTTGTGATAGTTTCCGTCACTCCTCCGGTATACGTATAGAGTACTTGGATATTTTTATATCCGTCTGTACTCGCATCGAGGAGGACCGGTATCTGTACCGCTGATCCGCCTAGTATCGACCCTGTCGAGGCTTGGAGAGTACCCGTACCAGATATGACGTACTCAGCATCTTGCACCGTAGAGAGGAGGATAGATGGCTCCGTCAAGATAGTGGCAGATCCAGATATAAAGTCAGCA
>JANOQA010000165.1:0-4702 GCA_031422145.1 bacterium
GAACAAGCGGAGCTATCTTTTCCCAAAGAGCATCAGACACTTCCCATGATTGAATTTTTGGCATAAGTAAAATGAGTAGAACACTGGCGTATTCTACTCATTTTATATGGGGATTCAATATTATTTATGGATAAGTACTAAATTTCAAGTAGAGATAGTAGTACGACTACCCTACCTTCATCATCTTTGCCTCCTTAAACTCCGTGATACTAAGCTTGAGTCGCTCGACGAGTCGCTCATAGATATAGTAGTCTTCTTCTTCTATCGAGATCAGAAGGTAGAGACGTGCGAGATCTCCGTCTGACTCTGATTTTTGAGCAATTTCCTCGATGTTGATCCGCATATTATAGAGAATATCGGTGAGTTTTCGGAGTACTCCGATACGATTTTCGACGAGTATCTCGATCTGCATACGAGTGAGTTGTGCTGGGACTCATTCCCACTGAGAAGGTATGAGACGATCGAGATTTCATTTACGTACCGAAGCACATTTTACTCGATGTATCGTCACTCCAAGTTTGGTGATATATCCAACTACTGGATTCCCTGGATTTGGATTACAACACGAGGCAAATCTATGTGGAATACGTTTTTGTCCTCCGATAATCAAATCTCCAAAAGGATGGAGAAGTTCTGGAATAATCTTTTGAGCGTGCTTTCGTACCGTAGTAATCTTGGTCTCAAACGGTATCGGAATAGGTAAACTCGTACCAATAGCCCGTATGAGAGCGGAGGGTTTTCGAGAAAGGTTTCCAATCTGGAGAAGGACTTCTTCTCGATCTTTCATATCTAGTACTCGATCATCCACCACCTTGAGTATAGTCATGTCTTTGTCGAGACCTTTTCCGTAGTGTTTTTCGAGATATCCAGAAAGGATAGATTTTCATTTCTCGATCAGGGTTTCTCGTTGCTCTCCATTGATATACGATCGGATGACTTCTTTCGCTCGAGAAGTCTTTACAAAAGAAAGCCAAGTGACAGATGGGCTACGGTTTTTATCGGTGACGATCTCGATACGATCCCCATTGTGAAGTATACTATCCATCGGTGCCACTTTTCCATTGACTCGAGCGATCATGAGATGGTTGCCAAGCTCAGAGTGGATCGCGTAGGCAAAGTCTACCGGAGTAGACTCTCGAGGAAGATTGATCACGGCTCCTTTCGGAGTAAATACAAATATTCGATCATCAAATACATTGGTCTTCATCTCTCCCATAAAGTCTCCATCTTCGATCTTGTCGATGAGAGCTTTGAGCTCTTTGACCCAGTAGACATCCTGAGCGATCTGATTTGATCCGGTTTCTTTGTATTCAAAATGAGCCGCTACCCCCATCTCTGCCTGACGATGCATATCTTGGGTGCGGATCTGTATCTCAGTCGGAAGTTGTCGAAACTCTGGCAAAAGTCCGAGTACGGTCGTATGCAGTGACTGATATCCGTTTGGCTTGGGAAGGGCTATATAGTCTTTAAATCTCTTGGGGACCGGAGTATATCTATTGTGGACGAGACCGAGAAGTTCGTAGCAGTGAGATACACTATCCGTGATGATCCGCAAAGCAAAGAGATCATATATCTCTTTCACCGAGTCGTATCCTTTTCTTTGCATCTTTCTATATATAGAAAAGGGAGATTTTACTCGATAAGAAACCTCAAATACTCGGATTTCTCGTGGAAAAAATCCATTAAGAAGTTTTTGAACTTCTACGAGAAATTGTTCTTGCTCGAGAGCAAATTCTCGAAGCTTGAGACTAATACGAGCGTATTCTACTGGATAGAGTATCCGAAAACACTCGGTCTCCAACATCTCTTTAAAATCAAAAATACCGAGTCGATCCGCGATTGGGACATAGATATTGAGAGTTTCGAGGGCGATACGTTTTCTCTTTTCTGGATCTGGATGATGATCGAGGGTTCGCATGTTGTGGATACGATCCGCAAATTTTACGAGGATGAGTCGTATATCTTCGCTCATCGCTATGAACATCTTTCGAAGACTCCCGATGGATCGCTCTTCCCCACTATATCGCACCTTGGTGAGTTTTTCCATACCTCCGACAATATGGGCCACTTGGGGTCCAAATTCTCGAGATATATCCTCTACACTCACCGGAGTATCTTCTGGTACATCATGGAGAAAACAGCACTGTATCGTGATCAGGTCAGGTCGGAGACTGGTGAGTATCTTGGCAGCTTCAGTCGGATGTATGATATAGGGGTCTCCAGATTTTCGAAATTGTCCTTCGTGTGCGGATCTCGCAAAGTGATAGGCACGATAGATTTCTTTTCGGATTTGCTCGGGCTCTACGGACTTCATATACCCCTGCACGATCAGAACAATTTCTTCGACTATAGAGTCGACCTCCGTGTAATCTGTGGCTATAGGAAGGATGTTCGACATAGAAAAAGTATACTCGATTTTAGAAAATACACTATCCTCGAAGCATAAATCCAGCCTGAGCCACGGTGTCGATGACACTATTTTGGAGAAGGAGGACTTCTTCGTCGGTGATAGTTTTCTCTCTATCCCGTACTTCAAAGGCAAAAGTGACGGATTTCTTGCCAGCTCCGATCTTTACATCATCTATAAATACATCGACCACTCCTACCTTTCCGATGCGAGGATCCACTTTTTGGATGATATCCGCTATCTCTCCGGTAGAAGTACGATCGAGAAGGATAAAATTGAGTTCTCGAGAGACTCCTGGAAAGCGTGATACGGGAGTAAATCGTACCCCTCCCGATACGATCTCTCATTCCACAGCAGTAGCCATGACCTCAAAGTATAGTACTGGCTCCGATATATCAAAATTTGATCCGACTCGAGGATGGATATATCCAAAGTCCCCTATCTTTTTCCCTTCTTTGAGAAAGATTCCTGAGGTATTTGGATACAGAAAAGTGAGATCACTCCCCTGTTCTCGAGATATCAAAGATCCGAGATATCCGTCGATCGTCGAGAGAAAGTCTTCGAGAGAGATTCATACAGATACTCCCGCAACCATCCTTTGCTCCATAAATATGTTATCTGCCTGCTTGCTATGAGTCTGAGCTATTTCAAAAAATGAAAAAGAGGAGGAGATCTTTAGATTTTCTCTGACATTGGAGAGGAGGAGCGGGGCAAGAGAGCGTCGCATGATCGTATACTCTTCGCTCACGGCATTTTGTATACGTACCGCACTCGAGTGATCCATGATCAAAACTGACTCATCCTTCGCTTCATTAGAAAATGAGTAGTTATAGACCTCATACCATCCTCGACCTGCAAAATAATCCTGTGTTTTAGATCGAAATATTACCCCTGGATGCCGGGGGACGATCGTGAGATCACCAGACACAGGAGACTCTTCGATAGCATCATATCCATGGATCCGACCTACCTCTTCGATGATATCTTCTCAGATCGTGACATCTTTCGTAGCTCGCCAAGATGGGACCTGAAGTACATACTCTTCGTTTTCTACTTTGGGGGAAAACCCGAGATTTTCGAGAGTGACTTCTATCTCTTTAGAGTCGAGAGATTTTCCGAGGCGGCTCGTCAAAAACTCATGCGATACTCGAAGAGTAGTTTGGCGAACTTGAGTTGGATCGAGATACCGAGATCCGGCAGATACGGGAGCTGTATGTCCGAGAAAGCGAAGTATTTGTACGGCTCTCACCAGTGCTCGCTCCGCCCCGAGAGGATCGAGAGATTTCTCATATCTCGTGGAGGCGTCGCTCCGAAGTCCGAGTCGCTGAGCGGTGAGTCGGATAGACGTGGCATCAAATACCGCCGCTTCAAAACAAATATTTCGAGTTTTCTCGCTCACTCCAGTATGAAGTCCTCCCATTACTCCCGCGATCGAGAGGATCTTTTTGGTATCAGCAATAACGATATCCTCTGGAGTGAGCGTATATTCTTTTCCATCGAGAGCTATGAGAGTCTCACCTGACTTTGCCTGTCGGACGATCATGTGTCCTTCGATCGTATCTGCATCAAATACATGCATTGGCTGCCCGAGCTCCATCATGACCGTATTGGTGATATCGACGATGTCGAGATGCGACGTGTGTCCCGCTCTCTCGAGAAGGAGAGAAAGAGTGAGTGGTGATGTCTTGGGCTCTACTCATCGTATCTCGAGGAGATTAAAGGTGCTGACTCGATCAGTTTGTACTTCTGTTGGGAGGATATTTTGAGGAAAAAGATCTTTCGACATAGTCACGTCTCATAGGCCGGTATGAAAAAGAGTATGGAACTCTCGAGCATGTCCTATGAGTCCAAAGAGATCTGGACGACTCGTGATATTTTTGTTGTCGATCTCGAGGATGGTATCTCGCAGAGGATATACGACCGGAGTGACTCCATCGAGAGCGGGCATCGAGAGAGTGAGATCAAAGAGGTTTTTCCCGAGATGAGCTGTCAGGACATCTTCGCTCCAAGTATCTTCGAGATTCATGATGCCTCCAGAAGCTACTGCCGATAGTCCGATCTCGTCCGCTCCACAGATCATCCCACGAGATACCATACCTGCCATCTTTCGCTCCGAGATCTCAAAGTCAGCGGAGAGTCGAGCTCCGATCATGGCTACTGGGACATATCCTCCTACTCGGACATTTTGAGCTCCCGTGAGGATTGTCTCCTGACCATACATCCCCTGGTCTACGACACAGATCCAGAGCTTGGTACTCTCAGGGTGTCGCTCGGCCGAGAGTACTCGAGCAACGA
>JANOQA010000166.1:0-5838 GCA_031422145.1 bacterium
GATGAGAAAACATTGCTTCCTCTCCCAGCTCAGTGTGTCGATACAGGTATGGGACTCGAGCGTATTACCGCAACCCTCAATGGAAAGACAACGGTGTATGATACGGATGTATTTTCTGATATACTCACCGCTATCCGAGAGATAGTAGGAGAGAGATATACTGAGAGATCTACTCGTATCATTGCCGATCATCTCCGGACTGCGACGCATATGATCTCGGACGGAGTGGTACCAAAAAATATCGATCAAGGATATATTCTCCGGCGTCTCATTCGTCGATCGATCCGAGAAGCCTACAAGATGGGATATGAGACTCCGTTTATCTCACAGATCGCCCGACTGTATATCACCAAGTTTGAGTCGACCTATGAGAGTATTCGTACCAATACCTCAAAGATCATCGAAGAGCTCGACCGAGAAGAAGAAAAATTTGGAAAGACGATCCGAGATGGGATCAAAGAATTTGAAAAGATCCGATCGGGGATGAAGATCGCCGAAGAGAAGACGGGACAAAAAGTCACTCGGATCTCAGGACAACGAGCCTTTACTCTCTTTGATACTTATGGATTTCCGATCGAGATGACCATAGAGCTCGCTCATGAGCATGGACTGGAGGTAGATCGAGTAGGATTTGACCAAGCTTTTGAAAAACATCAAGAACTCTCTCGTACTGCGGCAGCTGGTAAATTTAAATGAGGACTCGCGGATCAGTCGGAGATGACGACCGCTCTCCACTCGGCGTGTCATCTCATGCTGGCAGGATTGCGAAAAGTGCTCGGAACTCATGTGGGACAGGCAGGATCCAATATTACCGAAGAGCGACTCCGGTTTGACTTCACGCATCCAGACAAGATGACACCCGAGCAGATCTTGGCCGTTGAGAACTATGTAAACGAAGGTATTAGTTCAGGACTCACCGTTACGATCGCCGAGGAAGATAAAGTGCAGGCTCGAGCTCGAGGAGTATCGGGAGCATTCTGGGAGAAATATCCAGATACGGTAAAAGTCTACAAAATGGCGGGAGCCAATGGGATGGTCTACTCTGAGGAACTCTGCGGAGGCCCACACGTCGAGAATAGTCTCAAAATGGGGAAATTTCGCATAGCGAAAGAAGAGTCATCGAGCTCAGGAGTGAGACGGATCAAGGCGGTGTTGGAATAATTACTATTTCATCTGTGATATGCAAAATTATAGAACCTTTGAAGAATATATATCTCAAATTGACGAACCAAACCAATCTGCTTGTCTTGCTATGGTAGCACGATACAAAGATATCTTTGAACGTGCTATGGGATCTACTAAAAAACATCAAGCTTGGCCAGGTTGATTTATCGATCATGAAACAGAGATCATGAATCTCGCGGAAATATTTTATGAACAAATGAATAGTCGTAGAAGGCTCTCTTTTAGTCTTTCAGATGCATTACTTGTACTTTTTCTCCATGATATTGAGAAGCCTTGGAAATATTCAGGAGATGCGACATATATCCAAGAACTCAATTCGTACTCTTCGTATAAATTGTTCCTACAAGCCAAGGTAAAAGAATTTTGATTTGTACTCACTTCAGAACATCAAAATGCTCTGAAATATATTCATGGAGAGTGAGACGACTATCATCCCACTATTCGAGTGCAATGACCTCTTGCAGCTTTTGTTCACTGTATGGATACCCTCAGCGCACGAGTGTGGCATGATGAACCAAAGAAGAGAGGGGATTGGTAGAAGGAACAGAAATTTTAAATAGTTACTAATGACTACTGTATGAAAAAAATATTTCTGTCGGTTATTTGAGGGATGTTGATCTCTGTACCTGGCCTCATCATCACCATTCATAACTTTGAAAATATATACCTTCTATGGCCTGTAGCTACTGGTATAATAGGATGAGTCATTTGTTATACGATCCAGACTCGCTGAAAAAATCTCGCTAAGACTCTTATGATACTTATATTAGGTGGAGTGGGTACTTTTATTGTTTGGTCTGTGTTTACTAAGTAATTTTTGAGAGCTACCCCTCTAAACTCAAAGCAAATGTCTTGCCATCTTTATTGTAGACGATGGTCTGGTCAAATATACCGAGGATATCCCCAGTAACGAGCGGTATGATACGAGTTCCTCCTTTGTAATATATAAATACCTCTTTTTTAGTACTGATGATATACGCTCCGGAGTATTGAGAAACTTGTACTCACTCGAGAGTAATCTGGGGAATAGCGAGGTGAATCTCTTTTTCCTGTACGTCCTTTACGAGGATTTCTGTACCACCAGATCCAGTACCGAGAAGGATAGCCTCATCACCGAAAGTCTCTACATAGCGAATATCCTGGAGACCAGGGATTTTTACTTCGGTAAACCCTTTTTCAAGATCATAGAGACGTCCGTTATTTTGGAGGAGAGTCCGACCTTTAAGATCAACGAGAGTCGAAGATCCAGAGAGGCTTATATTTGATGGAATAGGGGTAGAACTATTAAAAAATGTACCACCGACTCGTATGAGATTACTCGAAGTTCGAATGAGAGCGGGGGTGGCTTCGATGATTTTCTCTCGAAGTCCCTTATATTTCCCAGTGAGCATGACTCCAGATTTCTCACAAAACACTTCTCCTGCTACGATACGTGCCTCAGGACAGAGGAGTTCATTTGTTTTGAGTAATGAACTAGGACTGAGAGTAGTCTCATCTGAGAGAGTAAAGAGTTTACCACTGAGAGAAAATATTCATTCATCTCGATAAGTTATCCCTCCAGTACCGACTGTAGTCATCCCAGAAAAACTCGTAGAACTCAGTGTATATGACCCTGAGGCATTTTTGAGGAGGATATCTGTACCGATAGAGTTCGCCTCTCTACTGAGGGGGATCTCTCGTGATACAGGAGTACGTATCAGTCGGATAGAGTTGATATAAAACGGAACCTGTCGATCGAGGATAGTCTTGATCTGAATAGGGAGAAAACCATCTTCCGCTATTTCTATAGTATAATTTCCGTAATCAAAAATGGATTTATCTCCATTTTGATATTTCTGATCATTGATAGTGAGGAGATTTGGAGATGGATCTACTTTTATATTTATAATACCAAATGGTTTTACCATAGAGTCATTCGATCCAGTGCTATACGAATTTTCTTTTCCTACGTGCATGAGTCGCTCGAACCCTACCTGCATAGAAAAGTAGTACCCCTGAAAGAACATGTAGAGAAGTGTTGCAAAGGCAAGTACTACAAACCAAAAAATACGGTAAGCAAACTTCTTTCGTTGGACTTCTTCGTGGTAACGTTCGAGCATGCTATTTACGTTTCATTTTAAGAGTGGTATCAAAGGAGTCGATCCGTTTTCCAAAGAAGAGTCGGAGCTGGCTCTCGATAGCGGGGATCGAAAAGAGCGTGAGGGTCAAGATCGGGACTACCATCCACTGGAGTATATTGTAGATATAGTCACGTTTTCGAAAGGTCGTGTACTGCTTCATGATGTGGATGGACAATATCCCAGGGAATACCACTGTCGCAAAGAGGATCGTAAAAATGAGAGAGCTCGCGAGAGGTACGGTGAGGATCGCAATTGAAGTACGAAAACTTTCAAATATACCAGGGATGTATCCTATGAAAAAGAGCATAAAGGGTCCGCCTGCCCAGAAGAGATGATTTTGTATGAGATATCCAGATTTGCGTATCTTCTCCCAGGTGGATATCTTTTTATTTTTATAAAACTCAGGAAGGACATACTCTATATCCGTACACCCCCAAGACCAACGTCGAAGCTGTTTGTATTGAGCTCGTATCGTACGCCAGAGACTCGTCTCATCGACGAGATCCATCCGACATACGGCGGGCACATTAACGATACGAAACATTCCATCCCAAGCAAAATAACTCCTCCAATACTGGAGACCGTCTTCTACGATCGAAGTTCTCGACCAATAGTCGGATCGTCTCAGGCACTCGAGAGACTGTCCATATACGGCAAAATTTCGGTAAAATTCTGGATTTTGAGACTCAAAAAGCTGCCAGAGGGTGGTCCCCATAGCGATGAGTCGAGCAAAAAATGTCCCCTGAGTCCAGTTGTTGGAGTAGACCGGAGTATACTGATAGATCGCTTGATCTCGATACTCAGTCGTGACAAATTTATAGGTAGCAATAGAAAGAAAATTTTTCTCCACATTCGTGTCGGTATCTATGGTACTCACGAGAGTGTGATGAGGATCAAGATCGGTCATTTTCTCGTATTCTTTGATCGCGTGGGTGATATTGGATCATTTTACTTTTCCTTCGCCAGGAATTCATTCCGGATGGATCACATTTACGATTTCAACGGGAGATTTCTGGAAGTGTTTGATAATATTTGCTGCATGAAGTGCAGCATCGGGGACACGAGACTCGGTAGCGAGGAGGATCGTCACTCTTTCGAGGTGGGGATATGTATTATCGACGATAGATTGTACATTTTCCTCGATAACGTCGTACGGCTCTGTATAAATAGGTACGATGATCACATGTCGTATCTGTGGTGCATGCTCGAGGAGAATCTCATTTTCAGAGAGATCGGCAGATTTGTACTCGAGGAGGGTGAGATACGAGCGGATCACATAATAGTACGACTCAAATACCTTCACCGCCCAATACGAGATGTAAAATGCTATAAAAAAGAGTCCAATCTGATAGTTGATCTTGACGAGGACAACGGGCAGTAGAAATATACAAACCAGGAGTATGGCTGGAAGTTTCGAGAGGAAACCAGGACGAAGATAAAGAGGAAGTTTTTTCACTGTGGGGAAACTTCGCACATCATATGGAGGAGTGGAGAAAATTCCAATGAGAAGTTTATTTGTAGAGTAAAACAGGTATATTTATTTTTTGTAACTTCTTTATGTTGTGCATCTATGGCTCACGACTCATGATTTCTCCTCTCAGAGTACCTATACGATCTCCCGATCGATCGTATAGCTCATCTTCCTACTGATCCTCCTGAGTCTGCGAGGATGCTCTGCTATACTCGCTCGAGTGGAGATATAGAACATAGAGTATTTGGAGATCTTCCTGAGATACTATGAGAAATTTCGGTACAGCCAGCTATATTTTTTAATGATACACGAGTTATACCCGCTCGTGTGATAGCTCGTGTACGAGTGATCAAAAGAGGCGTAGGCCTCAGTCTATCTGAGATAAAAAATATCCTCCCCACGGATCAGGCTCGAGATCGAGATATCGAGCTCCTGTATATCTGAGATAGGGGAGTTGACCAGTTTGAGTCTATGGTATATCCAGGAGATACTTTTCCGATAGGATCTATTGTACAGCTCGGAGAGTATATATTTCGTACGATCGAGATCACGTATCAGGGGAGAATATTTGAGAAAATCACTCCATTTGAGTCATCTGATTTTCTAGATCAGCAGGGGACCTACCCACTCCCTCCGTATATCACTCCCTCCGTCGAGGCACAGTCCCTCTATAATACTGAGTTTGCTACCCATCGAGGGTCACTCGCTGCTCCGACGGCGTCACTTCACTTTACGAAATGACTCATCGAGAGATGTATCTTGGCAGGAGCTGGAGTCCACTATCTAACCCTCCATGTCGGGATCGGTACATTTAAGATCATGAATACCTCAGATATCCGAGATCATACCATGCATAGCGAGTGGGCGAGTGTATCGGGTGAAATATTCGAGTGGATATATCAGTATAAGAGTCAGGGACGACCGATCCTCGCGGTAGGGACGACTATGGTCCGACTTCTGGAGTCTCTCCCAGATGTCTGGAAAAAGATCGGAGCTGATATCGAGATATCTCCAGAAGGGAAAAACTATTGGGATGATCTCACTCATACTCTCACAACTGAC
>JANOQA010000167.1:0-7352 GCA_031422145.1 bacterium
GTAGCTCTTTCTCGTGGTACGAACGGAGAACATGTAAATCCAGCCGTAGTAGGAATACTTATATCACCCACTCAAAACGATCCAGCAAAGCTTGCCGATGCTACGGTGAATAGTTTTTCTGATAAAACTCTATATAGAGGAATATGTGGAGCCCTTCCCTCTATATTTTTTAATGCCGCTGCAGCCTTTGTTTCCAATGACCAGTGGGGAGGAGGGTGACTACAAGCAAAGAGAAATCTCACGGATGACTGGGATCCACAAGACTTTGGATGGTATGATCCGGGTCCTACCATGCGTCTCTGAGACTGGCAAGGTGGATATGCAGGAGGACTCTTTTATCAGTATTCTGGATTTTATTATAATACTCCCGCAGAGGGGGGATGTCACGCAGCTATTTCAGGTGGTACTAGTTCGGTTTCTTGAGATCTCGGTACTTTCTGGGTGCGGTAAACTCAAGGAAATACATCTTAGATCTGGCGTAAATACTAATATTCATTATGTATTTACGCTTTTTTTGACTCCCGACCACTTCTCTCTATAATGCTCGCAGCATCTTGACAGGTGCCTAGCTATTTACGTGTATTTTCATGATAAAGTTCTTACAAGACGCAATAAAAGAGCTCCAGCATGTGGTCTGGCCTACTCAAAAAGAGACAAAGAAGTATTTTATGATCGTTGTATCGATGATCGTTGTTTGTACGATCGTACTCTTTGCTTTTGGTTCGAGTATGACCAACGCTCTATTTTCTATACGCTCGGTCGTGACTCCTCCTCGTCCAGTAGTTGATACTCCGGTGAGTGATGATGTTCTAAAAAAGCTCAAGACTCTCACGGGATCTACGGATCAGACGAAAAATACTGTCTCCGGATCAGCTACTCCAGTAGCGGCTCCAGGAGCTGCTGTATCTGTAACTCCTAACAAATAAAAAAATGTTCGATAGTCTCAATAACGAAGGAGGAGAGTGGTATGTGATCCGAGTCATCTCTGGAACGGAAGAAAATGTACGACAATCTCTCATGCAACGACGAGAAGCATTTGGACTCGAAAGATTTATCCTCGATGTATTTGTCCCAACTCACGATACGGTATCGGTACGTGCTGGAGGGAAGAAAGTCATGAAAAAGAAAAATATATTTCCAGGGTATATCCTCGTCAAGATGGAAGTCACGAACGAGAGCTGGTATATCGTACGAAATACTCCCAATGTCACTGGGTTTCTCGGAGCGGGTACGGTCCCAGTCCCAGTAAAAGGAGAAGAACTCGAGCAACTCAAAGGAGTTCTCTCCGATCGAGGTGAAAAATATACGACTAATATTAAAATCGGTGATGAAGTATCCGTTCTCTCGGCTCCTTTTGAGGGATCAGAAGGGTTTGTCACGGAGATTAATGAGGCAAAAGGCTCTCTCAAGATCAACATAAATCTCCTCGGACGGGACACTCCTGTAGAGATCGACTTCGGAAACGTACGACTCAAGAAATAACCTCCCTCTATGCGAGCTCTTCTCATCGGACTTCTCCTCGTATCTCTGCTTTTGATCGGAAATATCGTAGCCATAGTAGTGTCGGCAGAGTATAAAGCTCAAGTACAAACACTCTTTCGATCATCGTCTGGATCTTCAACAAGCAACCTGTCAGATATTCCTCCAGACGAGATGGCAAAGCTCTCTACTTCCCTCGATCGTCTCGCCGTAGGCCTCGATGCTCTCACGAGTACGGGTGGCTCTATCACCTCAGTCATCAGTCCTCGCTCTACGAGCTCGGGAGCGACGAGCGTAGAAGTCCCTCCACAAAAAGTGACCTATCAGATACCCGCATCCCTCCTCACGAGGCTCATGCCAGATATATTTCTCAAAGAGCAAAATATCGACGGAGTTCTCGGACTCTACATCTACACAAATGTGGCTCAGACTACCTATACGGATGTAAAATCTAAACTCAACGTCTATGTGTTTCGAGAGTCCTATCCGGTTATGCTCTCCAATCTCCGACTGGCTTCTGGAGTCTATACGATCAACGAAACTGATACATTCTTCCAGGCATCTTTTTTTCTCAATGCAGTAAATAAAAAAGATACCACGATCCGTATACTTACATCGGTTGAGGGAAAGGCGGTCGCTCTCGAATTCCCAAAGACGCTCTATCCAAAGATCAAAAAACTTCTTACTAAAAAATAATCCCCCCTCCCATGGCTAAGAAAATCCTCCTTACTCTCTCTGGTCTCTCAGAAATCCAAGAAGAACTCAAAGAACTCAAGGAAGTCAAACGTGTTGACGTCGCAGCAAAACTCAAAGAAGCGATTAGTTTTGGAGATCTTTCGGAAAATTCTGAATATGAAGATGCTCGAAATGAACAAGCTCAGACGGAGCTTCGTATCATCGAACTCGAAGATATACTCAAAAATTACGAGCTCGTTGATGACAAGAAATCCACCAGTAAAAAGTCGAGCGGCGTACGTATCGGAAATACTGTGACGATCATAGACGCCGACAAAGAGACCGTGAGTTACAAAATCGTCGGACCTACCGAGACGGATATATTTGAAAATAAGATCAGTAATGAGTCACCTCTCGGGATCGCCCTCATAGGTCGAGATATCGGAGAGACCGTGACGGGGAAATCTCAAGCAGGAATCTTTTCCTATACTATTACCGCTATCGCCTAGGTATGAAAGAAATCTTTATCGATCACTTGTACTTTATCCCAGTGATATCTTGGATAGTAGCTGTCGTAGTCAAGGGGAGTATCATAGCTCGTCAAAAGAGATTTAAAGCGAAGAATATGTTTGGATCTGGAGGTATGCCTTCGGTACATGCGGCTCTCGTGACTTCACTCACCACAGCCATCGGGATCAAGTACTCGATCTATGATGATCTCTTCCTCGTCTGTGTCGCGTTTTCTTGTATCATCATCTATGACGCACTCAATGTGAGATTTGAGGCGGGGAGACACGCAAAAGCTCTCAATCTCATGTCTAAAAAAGAGGAAAAAGAGTTCAATGAATCTATCGGACACTTGCCAAAGGAAGCGTTCGTCGGGAGTATTATAGGTATACTCACAGCTATTATACTTCTTGGGTTTTAGATATATGAAACTCCCCGATCATGCACGAAAGGTATATCAAGGAGGTATATTTAGTATCCATGAATGGGAGCAAGAAATGTTTGATGGGAGCTCTGAAATATTTGAAAGAGTCTCCGCTCTCCCGATCGTCAAGCTCATCTGTGTCATGGAGGATGGAAGTATCCTCATAAATAAAGAAGAGCAGCCTGGAAAAGATATATTTCTCTCTCTGCCAGGTGGTCGGCTCGAACTCGGAGAAACGCTCGAAGAAGGAGCGAGGCGAGAGCTTCTCGAAGAAACGGGATATCAGGCAGAGAGCTATGAGCTCATAGATACACATCATGTTGGCTATCGTCTCGATCTCGATATACATCTCTACGTAGTACGATGACTCACTCAGGTCACTCTTCCATCGCTGGATCCGGGAGAGCGTATCGAAAGTCGTACTGTCTCACTCGATGAATTTTTAGAGCTTTCATTGACTCAGGCTCTTCATCCAAAATCTCTTCAATATTTTCTCCTACGAGAATACTATTGAGATCCGACGCTTACTCATTTTAAAAATACTATTCTTGGAAATCGTTAAATTCTCGATTCACGACGAAGTACGGCTCAAAGCACTTTTGACAGAACATGGTCACAAGAGCTTTCGGTATGCTCAGATCGAAAATGCGATCTATAAAAACTTTGTGACGGAGTTTTCTAAAATGGAGACCCTCCCAAAAGAGATCCGTGAACTTTTGGAGAAACATTGTTATTTTTTCTCTCTCGTGATCCACTCTGAGGTCACTTCCCCAGATGGTCAGACGACCAAGTTTCTCTTTAAGACTCAGGATGAGAAAATGATCGAAGCCGTCATCATGCGACATAGATCTGGACGAAATACTCTCTGTGTCAGCTCTCAAGCAGGATGCCCGATGGCGTGTGTATTTTGTGCTACCGGGAAACTTGGACTTTTACGAAATCTCGACTTTTCTGAGATCGTCGAGCAGGTATTTCTCGCCGCCCATCACCTCGAGAAAGAAGGAAAAAAACTCCGAAATGTCGTCTATATGGGTATGGGAGAACCCCTCCTCAACTATGAGAATCTCAAGATCTCGATCGAGTGTATTACGACTCAGAAAAAACTCGATCTCTCCGGGCGACGAGTGACGGTATCAACCTGTGGGATCATTCCAGGGATTGATAGATTCGGGGATGATTTTCCGCAGGTGTCTCTTGCGGTATCACTCCATGCTCCAAATGACAAAGCTCGAGCTCAGATCATGCCGGTAGAAAATACCTATCCGATCGACAAACTCATGGAGTCACTCGATCGGTATACGACCAAGACCAACAAGCGAATATTTTACGAATATATCATGATCTCGGGGATCACGGACCGTATCGAGTACGCGGGAGAGCTGGGTCGACTCCTCGCAGGACGACTCGCCCATGTGAATTTTATCCCCTACAACCCAGGAGAAGGGATCATGGGGACCGGAATGCTCCCTACCTCTAAACTCGTGATCGCTAAGTTTCAAAAAGAGCTCGAAAAAGCAGGGATTCCCTCCACAGTACGTCATACTATGGGAGATGATATAGACGCAGCCTGTGGACAGCTCGCTCTCAAAGAAAATGGAGCATCACTCGCGACTGAGAAGGGGAGAAGTATCTGGAAGGGGGAGTAGATCTGGTTTAAAATATATGAAAAAATCGTCTGGAATAGGAGCTCTCATCTGGAGTGCCCTACGAGAAACCCGTGCTATGAAATGGGAGTATTTGATCAGTGCTCCGCT
This sequence comes from bacterium, assembly GCA_031422145.1. Taxonomy (GTDB): domain Bacteria; phylum Patescibacteriota; class Gracilibacteria; order BD1-5; family UBA2023; genus JANOQA01. The sequence goes on from JANOQA010000167.1 coordinate 4,840, forward strand.
TACTCTTTTGATGGTAGGGGCTCTTTTGGCTGAGCCATATATTTATAAATTGGTACTGGACGCAGTAGTAGGTTCATCTTATCAGTTCGGTCCAAGTGCTTCTTTTTTGGATCAGTTTCGAGAGATATTTACTCCACTCATTTGAGTATTTGTTATCTGGCTTGGAGCCTCGAGTGCCAGTATTGGGATCAAATACTATCGTAATACTCGGTTTCATATGAAGCTTTCGGATTACTGGGCAGAGATTATTGCGAGCGGAATACGTGAATTCCTTAAAAAGGATATATTTTTTCACTTGAGTGTGAACAATGCCGAAAAGATCAAGATATTTAATCGTTGAGTAGACTCGGTCTATGATATAGCTTGGCAGGTAGTTTTACGAGTCCCTAAAGCACTCCTACTCCTTATTGGGTACGTAGCCCTCGGAATATATATACGGACTGATCTGACGCTCTCTATTTTAGGAGCTCTCAGTATTTTTATGATATTGCCCCTTTGGCTCGGAAATATAGCCCACAAGCAACAGAAGTATGCAACGGAGCTCTGGGATAAAATGTACTCGATTGTTGGAGATTATATTACCAATCAAACGGTCATTCGATTTTTTGCTCGACGAAATTTTGCGGTATCTAGCTCTCATTGATCGGTAGTTAATGCAGCTCAACAGCAAAATAAAGTACGCTACTTATGGGGGATACTCGACGCACTTTCCTCTTCGGTGGAGATGATCATCGGGTTCGTGGTATTGATATTTTGTGTTTTTTTCTACGCTCAGGGACTTATTTCTTTTGGAGATATTGCCCTATTTCTCACTATCGCGAGCCGAATATCTGGACCATTCATGGAGCTCGAGTCCTCCTATCGAGAAGTCTCCAAAGCAGCAGCTGACTATGCGAAATATCGAGAAGTCCTCGATCTCCCTCCCGAGCCTGATCTTGGAAAAGAGAGCTTTCCAAAAGATTATGAAAGTATAGATTTTAAAGATATTTCATTTTCCTATCCGGAGACCACTCGAGAGGTGTTGCATGGAGTGAATATCTCTCTCAAACGAGGTACCAAGACGGCCCTCATCGGACATACAGGATCTGGGAAATCCACCCTCTCTAATCTCCTCGCGAGGTTTTATGTGCCGACGAGTGGAGCTATCCTGATCGATGGACTCGATATACGAGATATCTCACTGGATGGATATCGATCTCAGTTTGCGGCAGTGTTTCAGGATACCACACTTTTCAATGATACTTTACGGATGAATCTCGCTTTTGTACGAGATGGTATTACAGATGAGCAGATCAGAGCGGCGTGTCGAGACGCAAATGTACTGGAGTTTGTGGAGTCGCTCTCGGATGGATTTGATACGGTAGTGGGGGAGCGAGGACTCAAGCTCTCGGGTGGCGAAAAACAGCGGATCGCCATAGCCAGAGCTATCCTCGCGGATCCTCGAGTCCTCATCCTCGACGAGGCTACCTCCGCCCTCGATGCTAAGACTGAGCACCTCGTGAGCGAGGCACTCGAGCGACTCATGGAGGGGCGAACCTCGCTCATTATCGCTCATCGACTCTCCACGATCCAGCGAGCCGATACGATCTATATCCTCGAACAAGGAGCAGTGTTAGCATCATGAGAACATGCTGATCTCTACGAAAAATCTCCCGAATACCGAGAGATGGTAGATTTTCAGAGGAATGGGTTTATTGAATAAACTCAGCGTGGAGAAGTTTTACAGCTTCATCAGCTCGATCTCTTTCTATTCCTAGGATAATGACCCTTGGATGAAATGGTTGCGTATTGGAAGCAATATTAATATTTGCCTTACTAAGGGCTGATGTGATACGTGCTAATACTCCAGGGGTATCTATATTTTCTCAGCCTATATATATTTCTGAGAGAGGATAGAATTGTGTCTGGGGACAGAGCTTACTTTCTGGAAATACTTTCTCAAATATAGACATTTCTTGCTCGAGTTCTTTTGAGAGTTTTTCAGTATCTTTTACTGAGAGAGAAGTGGTATTGATAGTAAAAGTAATAGCAGTCTCAGATGAGGTAATATTGTTAATCGGGATATTTCTTGTGCTAAAAAATCCTGCCGCATGAGTAAGATATCCAGGTCGTCACATATGATATGACTCTAGGGTAATGACTTCTACTGATTTTTTTTGGATAAAAAGAACTCCCTGAGACTCAGGATTTCCAAGCAGAGATATGGTCGTTCCGATTGGATCATCTTGAGAGTACAGGAGGATCTTTTGTCCTGCTTCAAAGGCTCAAGTATCAACCGCTCCTGCATTTATAAAAGGACTTCCCGCTCCTCGGGCTCCGATCATTTCGAGGAGAAGACGAAGACTGAGACTTCGTATCTGTCTCACATAGTCAATCCCCACAATGCGTGGATCTGCTGAACAAATCACGAATAATTTCTTGATAGCAAAAATAAACTCCTGATCGCTCATATGAGTTCGCAGTCCAGAGAGAATCTGACTCGTAGTAACGTCAGAGTATCACCGACCACAAAG
>JANOQA010000168.1:0-2224 GCA_031422145.1 bacterium
TAAAAAACTCTGCTCGGAGTCATCTCCTCTCTGGGATTCCCATAGATGAGTCATTTGCAAAGACTACTTCAGAAACTCTGCTCGCTCGTATCGATACCAAGATCAACGAAGCTATCCGACACTACTCTCAGGATCAAAGTATTTTTGAGAGAAATATACTCGAAAAAATTGGATGTCTCGGACTTCGATCTTCTCTCATTGATTGGGATTTATTTATTATCGAAAAACTCGGTATTATCGACCCCTCTATCCGAGAGAAATACTCTCGTGGCATCGAAAAAGTCCTCATGTCTATTATAAAGATAATGGAGAGTGATCTCTCTAAAAGATCCCTCATTCAACTCGGAGTATCCAACTCCTGACCTGCTCCACTCGAAGAAGAAATACTCAGTGAAAATGAAGAAGAAAAATGACGTATTCGTACATTTAGAAAACGAATCGAAAAACGAGAATTTTGGTCTACGGCTGCTGGATTCCAAAGAGAGCTTTTCGAGCAACACATCAGAGATCTTTGGTCAAATCGAGCCGAACAAACACTGCGTATGCTCAACTGGGCGAGCATCCCAAACATGCCTCCCAAATATGCAGAGAGTATCCAGCTTTGTATGAGTCAAACGCTCGATCGCATAGAGCGAGAGCACTCAGCACTCAGTCGGAGTAGAGATAGTCACGTACAACTCATCACCGAGCTCTATCATGCCCGCTATATCATAGAGACGGTTCGATAGGTATCGAGTAGATCTACTCTGACTCCACCTCTTTCTCCTTTGGGAGATTTTTTGCGTTCTTACAGTCTGGATATTTATCACACGCCAGAAATGGTCCACGTTTTGAGTTTTTGACGTGCATGACTCCGGTCTCACAGAGGTCACATTTTCCTCCTCCGTGTTTTGCTTCGAGCGGGGCAAGTTTTTGATCCGGTACTTTCCCGATCCATTTGATCTCTGGATAGAGAGACGAAGCGAGAAATGGTCCAAATCGACCGATCTTTACGACGATCGTACCTCCTGCGGGACACGGCTTTCCTTCATGCTCAGCTTTGAGTGATGCCATGTACTCATTTTCTCCAGGTTTCGTAATATTTTCGATGAAGTCACACTCTGGATATCGGTTACACCCGATAAATTTTCCCGCTTTCCCGTATTTATAGACGAGTTCTCCGGTCTCACATTTTGGACAAGCTCGTCCCACCTTTTCCTGGACCTTTCCTTTGGTCTCACCGACTTTGGCGAGATCTTTTTCAAATTTCCCATAAAAACGCTCGAGCATCTCGACCCATCCGAGATTTCCTTTGGCAACTTCGTCAAACTCTGCCTCGACTTTTGCCGTGAATTTATAGTCCATCATATCCGAGAAATTTGCCTCAAGATAGTCATTTACTGTAAAAGCTATATCCGTCGGAGCCAGTTTTTTCTCGATCTTTTCGACATATCCTCGCTCGACGATCGTCGAGATGATCGACGCATACGTGGATGGTCGACCGATCTCTTCGGTATCGAGCTTTTTGATGAGTGAGGCGTCCGTGTACCTCGCTGGTGGACGAGTAAACGACTGAAGTCCACGAAGACGATCGGTCTGTACGATCTCTCCTTCATTCATCTTGGGGAGGGCATTGGTATCGTCACTTTCTTCGTCATCATTTCCTTCGATATAGAGTTTCATAAACCCTGGAAATACGACTACTTCCCCTCGAGACTGCCATATCTGATGATCCGCCTGGATCGGAGTAAAGGCATAGTTAGTCGTCTCGATGATGGCTTCTTTCATCTGTGAAGCGATCGTCCGCTCCCAGATGAGCTTGTAGAGTCGCAGATCAGACCCCTCGAGCCCCGTAGACTCCGGAGTCTTGTCGAGATAGGTAGGTCGGATCGCTTCGTGAGCTTCTTGGGCATTAGCTTGTTTCGTCTTGAACTGTCGACCACTCGGGAGAGAGTAATCCTTTCCAAAAGTCTTTTCTATGTAATCTTTAGCACCAGTCACCGCCTGCTCCGAGAGATGTACCGAGTCAGTTCGCATATAGGTAATATGCCCATTTTGAAAGAGACCTTGAGCGATACTCATCGTCTGTCCGACGGCGTATCCCATCTTTCGAGAAGCTTCTTGCTGGAGAGTCGAAGTCGTAAAAGGAGCTCCGGGCATACGAGAAAATTCTTTTTTCTCGACTCCATCGAGTCGGAGATCAAGGATAAGTTTAGCTTCGGCAACGATTCCTCATTTTTTATTT
>JANOQA010000169.1:0-1697 GCA_031422145.1 bacterium
ATGCAGATCGAGGTACTTTCTCCAGATATAGTATCTAAAAAACAGTACTTTGGCGTGACTCGTATGCCAGATGCGGTGCGTATACGAACAGAGCGTCAAGAAGCGGGAGATCTCACCCCTACGCATCTCGTCTCCGTAGAAGGTCTCTGAAAAAATACCTATCGAGAAGTAACCATCCAGTATGGCTCGACTTCGATCACTCGATCTTCTATGGGTGATACGGTATTTCCACTCGAAGAACTCAAGTCTATTCCAGCTGGGACTCGAGCTGAAGTGACAGTCCGTATACGACAGAGCTCGACGAGCTACTCACTCGATACCTATTCACCTCTCACAGAGATCTACCGAGAGAGTACGGTCCTCAGCCCTCTCTATCGAACTACTCGAGAAGAACCAGTTTCTTTTGTGCAGTCAGGAAATCAGGTGACCATATCTTTGAACTCTCAGGTAAATGGAGTGATCGATGGGGATATCGAGATCATCACTCCTCGTGGAGGGGTAGATACGGTGAGATTTGCTCCACAGAGTCTCTGAGTATCTGGAGCCGTGACCGATACGAGACTCGCTCGTGCTACCTATACACTCACTGAGCCAGGGGTCTATCTCATCGAGGTCAATTATACCTCTGGTTTTGCTGCCGCGATCGAGCCGATCGTCTACGGAGCAGCTTTTTCTATCCTCCCGAATGTATATGATACGACCCCTCGGAGTATGATCATCTCATCATCGCAGGCAGTATCTCGGATCCTCGATGCTATAAATGCTATCCGTCTCGAGCAGGGCCTTAGTCCCGTCAAACTTGATCCTACACTTACCAAGCTCGCTCAGTACAAAGCAGATGATATGAATACAAATAACTATGTCGGACATACTGACTCTCTCGGAGAGACCATCAGTGCATCAGCTCGTCGTATGGGTCTCAAACTCACGGGACGTCTCGGAGAAAATGTAGCCGGAGGTACGGTATCTCCTCTCTATCTCCAGTCGGGACTCTCCCTCTCGAGCGGACACCGATCCAATATGCTCGGACCTTGGTCTAATGTAGGGATCGCGGTGGTGATCGTCTGAGGGAAAACCTCGGTAGTACAAGTATTTGGAGAGTAGGAGATCAAAACTGGTACGAAGCTTCCTGGATTTCGGGACAAAATATCACACCCATATCACTCCCTCTTCACACGACTGTCACGGAGTCGTGGTTGTATTTCGATCCAACCACTATATCATAGCAGGAGTAATTTTTTACTTTCTTCTATGCGAAATATATTCACTCTTGGGAGTTTTGTCACTCTCGTATCATTGACGTTTTCGAGTGTCGGAGCTACGACGATAGACTCGAGTCTCGTAGGACCTATGCCGGTATCAGCTCCAAATTTTACCCTCCAAACATTTCAGAGTTGTGGGGATATGCGGACGAAAGTCGGTGACTTTATGGAGGAGTATTATGCTGCGTATCCACCCTACTATTCACCATATATCAAAGGTCGTCCTATGCCGATGATGCTCGAGGGGGTTACCGGAGCACCAGCACCGACGAGCGTGCAAAAATCTACCGACTCATCGAGTGCGGGAGGTCAAGATATTTCCGAAACTAATACCCGTACTGTGGGAGTAGATGAGCCAGAAAAGGTAAAAACAGACGGAAAATATCTCTATGTATCACGCATCGAAGATAAAAATATATCCATACTCACCGCAGA
>JANOQA010000170.1:0-2609 GCA_031422145.1 bacterium
CTACGAAAAGAAAACTTCGAGTTATGAGGCTTTGCTTGAGCTTGCTTGCTGAATCATTGCGTACAGAAGATTATTTACTATTTATGGATAAGTACTAATTTTAATTAAAAAATATATGGAAACAAAAGATATAGTACTTTCGATATTACCAATACTAACTTTGGTCTTAGGGGCTTACCTCAATCATAAATTGGGTGAAAAATCGAAGAAAACAGAACATGTTCTCAAATACAAAGAGGAAAAGTATGCAAATATGATTTTATATTTACAGGGATTTGTCGGTAACACTGCTTCTCCTGATATCCAGAAAGATTTTTTAAAAGAATTATATAAATCCTGGTTGTATGCTTCGGATTGAGTAGTTACTGCTGTAAATAATTTAGTCGAGTATATAAAAATAATAAATTTAGATACACCACTGAGTGATTCTAATAAAAAAATTTGAAGAGACTACATAGGAGAAATTGTACTGGAAATGAGGAAAGATTTACTTTGAAAGACAGATTTAAAGAGTGCTGATTTCAGGTATACTGATATCGGTAATTGAAAAAAGTAATATATACTTATGACTCAACTCACCGTCTCTACGACTATAAATACTCCTCTCACTCTCGTCTACGAAGCTCTCTGGAATCCAGTACATATCATGCATTGGTGTCATGCTGGACCAGATTGGCATTGTCCAAAAGCGATCGGAGGAGAGCCGAAAGTCGGAGAGACTTTTACTACGACATACGCCGCTAAAGATGGAAGCTTTGCGTTCGATCTCGTAGGGCGATACGATATCGTTGAGCCACAAAATCGCCTCCTATATACGATCGGGGAGATGAAAGAATTTTTCCTCCCAGCAGGTCGAGAAGTCGAAGTACTCTTTGAGACAACTCCCGAGTGAGTGAGAGTCACCGAGATATTTGATGCTGAGGATGTTCACTCCCATGAGATGCAAATCGCTGGCTGGGGAGCGATATTGGAAAATCTACGAAAATACTGCGAGACGCTCTAGACCATCTCAACTCCTCTATACCTCCCCTGAAATCCTCCCTGCTTAAAAGAGTACGGGAAATTTTGTTTTTAAAATCAAACTAGGGTACTGTAGAGGTATGCAACTCGCAAAAGCACCAATACCTCCGCCTCAATGAGAAGTACCTCAGACAAGCTCGACCCCTCCAATAGAACATACCCGGGCGAATGCTTCAAATCTTCTCAGTAAAACTCCCGAAGATACCATTGTAGATTTTATCTCTATGGCTCGCTCTCGGGAACAAAAAGAAACTCAGGGAGAGCTTTTTGAGCTAAATGAAGCGGACTATATATCTTTACAAAACCAAGCAAAATCATCATTTTGAGAAGTTTTTTCTCGACTTCCAAGATTTCATCTCGGGACAGGATCTGAGGGGGTCGCCTACAAAATAGAATTCTCTACCTCAACTGGAATACAAACCTATCTTTGTATCAAAAAACGTCATGACGGAGAGTTTTTTGGTATCCAAAATGAGTACGCTATGCAAGAAATTGCACATACAAGAGCTCTCTCATCACATGGAATTTCCGTGCCAAAGCCATACTTTATCGCTGCTGCTGAGGGAAATGACTATCTCCTCATGGACTACGTCCCCGGAAAGACTCTCTACGGACTCCAGCTCGAAATACTCGTAAACCAACTCTTACTCGATGAGCTCATAGGACTGTTTAATTCGAGCATATCTCCAGATTTTGTTTTCAAGGTAATGGGATATATCCAAGAAATTACGATGAATTCAAAACCTCTTACTTCGTCGGGTACTGGGCTTCTTGCAGATTATTATGCCGAGCACGCAAAGCGTTGTCCGATACAATTCCAGACCGATCATGAGGGGGAGGAGGTAGTGATACAGATCCTTGAGTTTATAGCAGAGATTCGCTGACAAGAACACGATCCACGAGTCCGTACCAAAAATGCATTTGGGGCGGACGTTCTCTCAGTAGTAGAGAAAAAATACAAAGCATCTGAAAAGAAAAATCCCCTCTTCACTCCAGAACTCGGACAAAAAATCCACCTGAGTCTTCGTTCTTTTTTTACAGAACTTCACTCAAAAGATGACGTATACCATCGAGATTTTCATCCTCGAAATATCATATTTTGAACCGATGGAAATACGCACGTGATCGATTTTTGATACGCAAAAATATCAAATAACTCAGATCCCTATGGAACTCCCGGATCAGACGCTGTCAGAATAGATGATATGAATCTTGTACAGTATATACGAGGATTTACTCAAGAAAATAAACCTATCTGACGATACCAACTCCTCCTCGAGCAATCGAAATATGTCAACCAAGATTTTACAAAACTCAGAACCATCTCCTGACTCACGATCGAAGAAATTCGATTGAAGCTCATGACCGAGACACTCGGACTTCCAAACCAGGCCCTCGCAACGCAAATATACGGAATGCCCGGTCATAAAACTATTACCGAGAGAACTCCAAATTTCTCTGGTGCAAAACATGGAAAACCCAATCTTGCTCATCCAAGAAATAAAAGTGCCTATACTTGGTGGTATCTCCGACTCCTTGTTCACTGAGAAAACGCTAGTAGAGGGCTTCTTGAATATATGAAAGCTCAA
>JANOQA010000171.1:0-12209 GCA_031422145.1 bacterium
GGGCAGATCTCTCGGATCCTCTTTGCGATCCTGGGACAAAAAGGTGCTAATCTCCTCATACTCGATGAGCCAACCAACCACCTCGACTATGACTCTCGTGAAGCCCTCGAGCAATCTCTACGAGCCTATAAAGGGACGATCCTCTCGATCTCTCATGATCGATATTTCGTCAATCGACTCTCGACTCATCTCTGGGTAATAGACAATGGTGAGCTGACTCTCTCCTATGGAAACTACTCCGACTATCTCCTCAAAAAAGAGCGGGGGATAGACTTTGATATGTCGCTCTGGAATGAAAAAGGAGAGCTTGCCCTCGTATTTGAGGAGAAATTTGGAAAGAACGAGGCGAAGAGACTGACAACGAAGTTTGCGAGGAAGTGGGGGTAAAAAAATAGACAGATTTATTTTTATATATAAAATTGTACGCATGAATCGTTTCTGACTTAAACCATTTAATACATTCTTTTATAAGAAACTTGCCCAAGTACTCTTTTGAGTGAGTCTTTTTTGTGTGTCATCTTCGGTTCTTGCGGCTTTTTGCCATGGACCAGATTTCGTTGAGTCTGGAGAGTATATATGTATCACAGCACAGGATCATCATCATGAAGAGTCCTCTTGTTGTATATCGAGTGATCTCCATAGTAAACCAATTATATCTTCCGAGAGAGGAGGTAATGAGCTACTAACTGGATGATCTCGGTACGTAGCTTCTTTAGGAATATCCCAACCACTCCAGGAACAAGAAATATACCCTCCCCAGAGAGGTAAATATATCTATATTCCATTTCAGCAAAAGGGGATCATAGTATCCCATCCATAAATATCTACTGTACCTACTCTTTCAATCAATAGATTGGAGATAGGTATTTTTTTGTTGGGAATCCCATATATCAGAATGTCACTACCCTAATATTATTACTATGTTATTGAATAATTTCTACTCAAAGAAAGCTCTCATTGTATGAGTTTTCTTAAGTTTCCTATCTATAGGGACCTACTATGTCTATGCTGGTGCTGGACATGATCATGGAGCTGAAGAGGCAAGTAAACTATGAAAAGCTACTGCTCCTCAGGTGACGGAAGAGTTCGTGTCCCCGGAGGAAGTTACTGCTTCGGATATACCGACGTCATCCTATCCGGGTTTAATCACTTCAAATGCCTACGGATCGATATTTGTATCACGCGAAGGTATCATCACGCAACTCTCTGTAAATATCGGAGATACTGTATCAAAAGGACAAGTTATCGGCATGCTCGCTACCGCCTCAAACACCCCAGAGATCGTATCACTCATCGCTACCAAGAAATCTGAAATTGCTATAGCTGAATGAAAAAGAGAGGCAGCTCTCCAGGTAAAAAAATATACCGAGAAACAAATGCAAGCTCCTGATGCTACCTTTCAAAATGCCTACGATCAAAAGAGAAATGCTACGGAGCTCTCGTACCAGATCAGGAAAGAGAAACTTCTCGCACAAATCCTATGATCTGAGGCACAAATCGAAGCTAAGAAAAAGACTATTACTGCCAACTCAGTGTCTGCAACAGCAAATATCGAGTCCTCTGATCAAAAAGTAGTAGTTGCACAAAAGATACTTCGAGCAGCGGTCGATAGTACGTATTCAACGATCACTCGTATATTTTATGCAAGTGACGAAGCTCAGATGAAGAAATCTCTCGGATTTTCTGAGGTATTTCTCTCGAATACGAACCAAAAGAATATATTTCCATTTCAGCAGAAAATAGCGACATTTGTCACTCTGTACAATGGAAATGATATCTCTACAAGAGAAGGTCTCATACGAGTAGCAAATGTTGCAGAAGAAGCCCTTAGAATGGGGCTGACCGTAATATCAGCAACTGACGTAACTCTGAGTTATCCGAGTACTCGTCTAGAGTCTGATAAAAGGGATATTATAGAGCTTCTAGGAAGCGAAGATGGAGTCTCAGTAGCTCTTAATAAGATCCAACAGATACAAAAGGAGAGCGTGAGCTCCAACGCTGGAAGTGAGTCTCAATTTGCCCAATCAAAAGCTGACATGGTCTCTCTCGAACAGGAGATTATCCTATTACAAAAAGAACTTGCTCAACTCGATACTGAAAAACAAAAAGATCTCGCAGCGATAGCGGGTGACCAATCAGTACAGTCACTCGAGCTCTATACTCTCACTCTCGGATCGAAACAGATCATCAATGAGTCAAATCGAGATCTCATCGTAGCAGAGGCAGAGGCTCGAGCTGCTCAGAAGGCACTTTCTGCAGTACTCGGAGTGAGCTCTCAGAGTCCTATCTATGCTCAATTTTCGGGTACGATCTCTCGGAAAAATGTGACCGTCGGGCAATCTGTCCAAACGAGTACCCCCATCTATGATATCGTTGGTAATACGACGGTAAATATTCCATTTGTACGATGAGATATATCAGTCACAGACCTGAGTAAAATATCGATCAATAAAGAAGTAGATATAAGCCTCCCAGGATCCATAGAAAAACATTCGATACTGATCAAGAGAGTGGCGAATTCTGTAAATAAGATCGATCAGACCGTGAGTTTTGAAGGAGCGTTTATCAAAGAAATACCATTCCCTCTTGGTACCCAGATCCGTATCATGCCAGATAGAGTCTCAGAATTTTCGTACAAGATACCTAAATCAGCTCTTTTTAGAGAAAGTGAACAGGCCTTTGTATGGAAGGTACTCCCCAGTCAGAAACTCACTCAATGGAAAGTGACCGCTCTACAAACTTCAGGAGAAGAGTATGTATTTGTGACAGAAGGACTCAGCGAAGAGTCCGTGATCGTACGAGATGCTCGATCCCAAGCCTGGACAGAGGGACAAATAGTCTCGTCTGCAGAAAAAGAATAAATTATCTACTTATCTAGGATCATAATATATGTTTAATAGCATTATTAGATTTGTTCTCAGTCATCGAGTATTTGTTGCAGTACTGTATATCTTCCTGATCTTGGGAGGAATATATAGTACCTCGCAGCTTCCTATAGATGTACTTCCAGATCTCAATAAGCCCCGAGTGACCGTATTTGCAGATGCAGATGGCCTCGGAGCAGAAGAAATGGAGAAAATAGTGACCGCACCACTCGAACGGATCTTGACGAGTACTCCAGGAGTAGAGTCAGTACGATCAAGCTCAGCACAAGGACTCTCAGTGATCAATATAGATTTTGGATGGAATACGGATAACTTGATCAATCGCCAACAGATATTTGAACGGACTCGTAGTGCAAATCTACCGAGTGGAGTACATGTCTCTATTGCTCCAGAGAGTGCTCTCCTCGGGGAGATCATGTGGATCGGACTATCGGCGGAGAGTGCGAGTATGACCCAGGCTGATCTGAAGTCCTATGCAGAGACGATAGTACGCCAAGAGATAGCATCAGTCCCTGGAGTCTCGAGTCTTCTCATTATGGGAGGGTCTACAAAACAATATATGATCGCCCTCGATCCTCAGAAAGTCGCCCTGAAGAAACTCACCCTCACTGATATAGAAAAATCTCTCACAGAGGTCACCAACCCTGGATGAGCTGGAGTGATCGTAGGCGGAGCCGTAGAGCTCCCGATCTCTCTCAGACCAGGCACGTTTACGATCCAGAGTATCGCAAGCCTGCCCGTAGGGAAAAATCCTGACTGAAGCACGATCCTTCTCTCTGAGATAGGAAATGTCACTCAGGGTGCAGATATTCAAAGAAGAGGAGATGCTCTCATAGATGGTAAACCGGGAGTGGTGATCCGTATCTCCAAGATACCCAATGCAAATACGATCGAGCTCACCAGAGACATCGAGTCAAAAGTATCACTGATCCAGCAAAAAATTCCTGACGGAGTCAAACTTCATACCGAGCTCTTTAAACAGACTTGGTTCATCGAAAAGTGACTGAGTAATGTCCAGTCAGCTCTTTTAGATGCTGCGATCATCGTAGGAATAGTAGTACTATTATTCTTATTGAGCTTTAGGACAGCTCTCATCACACTGGTGACCCTGCCTATTACCCTCCTCATGTCGGCGATAGTGTTTTATCTATTTGGAGTGGGGATCAATATCATGATCCTTGGAGGTCTCACGATAGCCATAGGAGAGCTCGTAGATGATGCGATCGTAGATATGGAAAATATCTACAGAAGACTCAAAGAAAATGCACTCAAATCTACTCCAGATCAAAAACACTGGTCGGAGGTGATATTTCATGCATCGAGAGAAGTACGATGAAGTGTCATCTATGCTACCCTTCTCCAGCTGATCGTATTTACTCCGTTTCTCTTGCTGCCAGGTATTGATGGCAAGATCCTTGCCCCGATCGGAGTGGCATATATCATATCCATGATCATGTCACTCATCACTGCGGTGACGCTCGTACCGGTACTTTGTTCTTGGCTCTTACCGAGTTGGATTGCTCGGAAAATAGCTGCCGGAAAGAAAATAGAAGAAGATACCTTCTTGACTCGGTGACTGAAGACAATAGCGAAAAAGCCTATTGTATGGAGTCTGAAAAATCCAAGAAAAGCTCTCGGGATCGCTCTCATTTCTCTGCCTATTACAGCACTTATGTATCTCGGACTCAGTAAAGAGTGACTCCCCGCGTTTAATGAGTCGAGCTATGTCGTAGCGATAGCCACTAAACCAGGAAGTTCGATAGATGCTACTCTCCAGGTAGCAAAAGACTTCTCCGCTCTTCTCCAAAAGATCGATGGAGTGACCTCTGCGAGTACGATCGTAGGACGTGCCGATGCCGATGCTCACGCTCAGGGATCGAGTAATGCGGAGATCGAGGTAGCACTCAGGCAAGATATAAGTAACTCAGACAAGAAAAAAGTATATACAGAGATAAATACAGCGATAGAGGAGTTTAAGTGAGTCGCTGTAATGAGTGTCGGACAACCTATCACTCATAGAGTCGAAGAACTCATCTCTGGGATACGAGCTCCTCTCGTGATACGACTCTATGGAGAGGATCTCGATCTCCTCCAAAAATACGGAAAGACGCTCCTCCAGGATATCAAAGAAGTCCCAGGTACGCTCAACGTGAGTCTCGAACCACAGACTAAGATCCCTTCCCTAGTTATTACCCCACTCTTCACACCACAGTCAATGTATGGTATCTCCTATCCTGAGATCAAAGATACTGTGCAGATTGCCGTACAGGGGAAAGAGATAGCTCGTATATATAGCGGAAGCCTCTCTTATCCAGTGGTACTTACTTTTGGTCCAAATTGGAAATCTTCTCCAGAGAAACTCGCTGCCATACCTCTTATCTCTCCTCTCGGACAGGAGGTATCACTCGGGAATATAGCAAATCTAGAAGTAACCGAAACGAGAAATACTGTCTCTCGTGACAATGGACAGCGACGTATCGTACTCTCGGGATACACAAAAGATCGATCCATTGTCGATATAGTGAATGATATCAAAAAGAAAGTCGAGCTCAGTCCACCACCTGCGGGGATCACTATCTCATATGAGGGACTCTACCAAGCTCAAAAGGAGTCTTCTCGACTCCTAAGTATAGTAGGATTTCTGGTACTTCTCTCACTTGCGGGAATCCTCTACTGGCATTTCCAGAGTGTCAATATCGTATGGCAGGTATTGCTCGGAATAGGGACCGGATGGCTCGGTGGTATGATCGGAGTATGGCTCAGTGGAGGAGTACTCTCGACGGCTCATCTCGTAGGATTTATATCGCTCATGGGGATCGTTGCGAGAAATGGGATCATGCTCATTGATAACTATCGAAGTCTCGCCAAAGAGAGAGGGGAGCTCAATGAAGAAGTGATCATCCAATGATCTCTCGAAAGAATAGTTCCAGTAGTCATGACGGCTCTTGCAGCGGTACTCGGACTCCTCCCTCTCGTACTCTGAGCGGGAGACGCAGGAAAGGAAATACTCACTCCGATAGCGACCGTTATATTTTGGGGATTACTCATCTCAACTATTATCGAAGTCGTGATCCGTCCTGGAATATTTCATCGCTATGGAAGAAGTAAGTACAATACTTAAGATTACTATCTATTTAATTTAAATTTATATGAAAACTCTACTCACTATCACACTCATCTCAAGCACTCTACTCCTCGCGAGCTGTACCTCGGATACGACGTCTCCAACTGCCTCAAAATCTACTACTTCAAAGTGAGATTCGCATGATCACTCGAGCTCGGGAGGTCACTCAGTGAGCTCTGAGGAATGATTTATTATAGGTATGATCCCGCACCATCAAGAAGCTGTGGATACCTCAAAGATAATCCTCGAGAAATCTACAAGTCGTGAACTAAAAGCCATAGCAACAAAGATAGTGACGGCTCAAGAAAAGGAAATTACTCAGATGAAAGGGTGGCTCAAAGACTGGTACCCGAATAGTATACTTAAGGCAGAGTACATGCCTATGATGCAAGATCTCAGTAAACTCTCTGGTCATGATCTCGAAGATGCTTTTATAGCAGATATGATCAAACATCACGAAGGAGCTATAGCTATGGCAAAGGAAGTCCTCGAAATCAGCCAACGTCCTGAAATAGTGAGTATTGCCAAAAATATAATTTCGACTCAAAAAGCTGAAATAGCAGTATTTCAGAAAATGATGGCACATCATTAGGACTGACGCATATCTCGCCCATAGAAATAATCCCCTTCATAGGGGATTATTTCTTTTCAGCTTAGATGAGTCCACTAAATACTTCTCCTCCAAACTCCAGCCGTTCCACCTCGAGAAATACGTCAATATGATATTTCTGAACTACATCTTTTTGGAACTTCTTCGCGAAGATCCCGTGTTTTTTTCCGAGGGAGAGGTGCATCCCGAGCTGACGTTCATAGGCATTTACATCGGATAGGGGAGTATATCTTGAGATCGCTGGATTAAACCCGACTCCGATCTCTCGTACGAGGACTTCGCCTCCCTCTGCCTCTCGGATCATTGCCATGAGGGTGAGAAAATCCTCTGGATGCGTATCATCATGGAGAAATTTCCCGTCTATGATCTCTGCCGTAAACGGCTCACAAAATACTACCTGGAACTGCATGTTTGGATACCCAAATATTCGTACTTTCCCAGATACAGATGAGAGGTCCACCGCCTCGCTAAAGGCCTCACCGATAGGAAATGTCCCTCCTCGTACCCGATCTGCTGAGTAATCTCCCGTATTCCCTCGAAATCTCTCGAGAGCTCCAAACTCGAGTCGTTCACCACTCGGTGCGATGATCGCTCCACTCGTATGGGCGAGTCGGAGTCACTCAAGCTCCTGGGTAAGTTTTACATACTCAGGGGTTCGGTATTCGAGAGCCTGTATGTAGGTCGGAGACTGCTCGAGAGTGAGATATCCGAGATGGTTGTGTTCGATGCAGTGGACGCCGTATTGCCCGAGCTCGAGTCGCACCCGAAAATCCGATAGTCGAAAATTGGCTGACTGGATCATCACGACGAGAGAGTCGGTCGGGAGAGCGATGAGCATCGCCTTGAGCTTTTCGGCATTTTCAGCGTGAGCTACGACTGCTCCGGGGCTCCCAAATTCGTAGAAAGTAGCCTCGGGAAGAGCTGTTCTATAAGCCCTGGTAAGCTCCCTCGAAAGAGGAGACTCGAGATCGTACATGACGATATACTGCCCGGTGATCGGTCAAATATTTTGGTGGATGATATCGTGGACGGGGTGTTGCATGAGAAAAGATGAATTCGTATCAGTTGAGTTACTCTTCGGCTAATATATGATTACTTTCTTATTCGTAAATGCGTAAAGTCCTTCGGGGCCATTTTCTTTCCCATATCCCGAGAGTTTGACTCCTCAAAATGGGAGATGAGCCTGCGAAGCGGAAGGTTTATTAAGAAAAATCATCCCCGTATCAATATGGCGAGCGATCTCTCGGATCTCTGACTCATCATCTCCGTATACACATCCACAAAGTCCAAAGTCAGAGTTATTTGCTACTCGGATAGCTTCCTCGAGATCATGGACTCGTATGACCGAAGCCACTGGTCCAAATACCTCTTCTCGGTAGGAAGTCATCTCTGGAGTGACATCGGCGAGGAGGGTCGGAGCATAGAAATTACCAGCTCCAGCTATCGAGTATCCTCCTGTGATACAGGTTGCTCACTCAGAGATCGTCTTTTCTACCTGAGTGTGTATCTCATCTCGGAGATCACTGCGAGCGAGGGGTCCGAGATCAGTCCTTTCATCCATAGGGTCTCCTATGACGAGAGATTCCATAGCTTCTTTGGCGTATTGTACAAACTCATTGTAGTCTTTTTCTAGTACGATGAACCGTTTTGACGAATTACATTTTTGACCGTTATTGGAGATACGAGCCTTCATCGCCTCTATGGCTACTTCTCTCAGATGAGAGGTATTTGCGACGATGAATGCATCATTTCCACCAAGTTCTAAAATACTCGGCTTAAGATATTTCCCAGCCAGAGCTCCTACACTTCTGCCGGCTCACTCAGATCCGGTGAGATTGACTCCTCGGACTTCTCTACGAGCTATGATATATTCACTCTCACTACTCGCGACGAGTAGATTTTGATACACTCCGATCGGGAATCCTGCTTCAATGAAGAGTTTCTCGATAGCCTCACCGCAAAGAGGGGTATTCGAGGCGTGTTTGTAGATCACCGTATTTCCAGCGAGGATATTTGGTACAGCAGCTCTTAGGACTTGGTTGAACGGGAAATTCCAAGGAGCGATCCCAAATATAACCCCGAGAGGATCGTACTGGATCTCGTGAGTCGTCCCATTTGCGGTCTCGACTTTATTTTCGAGAAGTCACTCAAAATTTTCGGCGTACCAGGTAATGAGTTTGATCGTACTCCCAAGTCCCGCAAAAGAAGCAGAGTAGAGCATTCCCATCTCTCGAGTCTGGAGCTCAGCGAGCTCACTTCGATGAGACTCGATGACTCGAGCGAGTCCTAGAAAGAGTTCTTTTTTTTGAGTTTTTGGTGTATTTCTCCACTCGAGAAATACTGTATGTGCGAGCTCTATCTTTTGATCGAGTGACTCTCGGGTTAGGGTATCAAAGGTAGCATTTATATTCCCAGTAAGTGGATTGTCAGATTGGATCATATTAGTAAATTTCACGAGGATATTCAAATACGAGATCGATGATCTTGAGTCCAGGGAGGGCGAACGCTTTTTCGAGCGCTCCATCAAAATCTTCGGGTTTTTCTACTCGTATACCATGAGCCCCAAAACTCTCGGCGAGCATTACAAAGTCTGGATTCCCAAATTTGAGTCCCCAATTCTTCATACCACTTCCTTCTTGTTTCCATTCGATCATTCCGTAGGAATTATTATTGAGGACGATCATCGTGATATCGAGTTTGAGCCGGACTACCGTTTCGATATCTCCGAGATTCATGACGAGTCCGCCATCTCCGGTGACACAGACGACTCGCACGTCCGGGTTTTGCATTTTGGCTGCCATCGCACTGGCAAGTCCTGCTCCCATGGTGGCGAGTGCGTTGTCGAGGAGGAGAGTATTTGGATGATAACAAGGATAGTTTCGAGCAATCCATACTTTGTAGAGTCCGTTGTCGAGAGCGAGGATATCATGTTCCTGGAGCTTGGATCGCAGAGTAGCTGTGAGGACTCGGGGTCCCATGATCGTCTGAGTGCGGTATTCTTCGAGGGTGGCGTCTTGTATTTTCTTTTGACCCTCTATTCGAGCTTGGTTGATCCCGGTATAGTCCCACTCTCCTTTGATATGAGCGGTAGAAAGTTGCCAAAATATATTTCCGATATCTCCGACTACATCGAGAAAAGGAGCGTATACCTCGTCCATCTGAGACTCATAAAAATTGACGTGAATACAGGGAGTCCCATCTGGACCGAGCAGTGTCGTAGGTTTTTCGATCGGGTCATATCCGACAGAGATGATGAGGTCTGCTTGTTTGATGGCATCGTGTATAAAATCTCCCCCCGTGAGAGCGGCCGTCCCGAGATACTCAGGAAGTCGCTCATCGACGACTCATTTCCCCATCTGCGAACAAAAAAATGGAATATGATGCTGGACGATAAATTCGGTGAGATATCGAGTAATCCGTTTTCTATTGGCTCCCGCTCCTATGAGAAGGATCGGGTGTTTAGCTTTTTCGAGATGATCGATGAGCTCGAGAAATATCTTTTCATCGACATTAGGTCGACGTACTCGCTCGACAGCTCGAGGGATCTGAGAGATATCTACTTCTTCGGCCGCTATATCCTCGGGAAGCTCTATCGCTACGGCACCCGGACGCTCCGATCGAGCGAGCTTGAAGGCATTTTGGAGGATAGAGGGGATCTTTGCACCACTCACGATACTCGTCGCGTATTTCGTGATCGGTCGCATCATACCGACGACATCAATGATCTGAAAGAGTCACTGTTTTGATTTACGGATAGGTTTTTGTCCGGTGATCACGATGAGAGGAAGTCCAGAGAGCTGAGCATAGGCAACTCCTGTCACCATATTAGTAGCTCCAGGGCCAAGAGTGGCGAGAGCTACACCAGGATTTCCAGTGTAGCGTCACTCATTGGCTGCCATAAATACAGCGGTTTGCTCGTTACGAGTGAGGATGAGTTCTATCTTGGAAGTACGGATCGACTCGAGAAGGTCGAGATTTTCTTCACCCGGTACTCCGTAAATTCGTGTTACTCCGTAGGATTCGAGTAGAGAGACAAAGAGATCACTGGATTTCATAAGAGAGAAGTTAGGAAACATCTCATAGTAGCAAAAGAAGAGGGAAGTACAACTAAAAATCGATCTAAAACACCTTCTTATCTAAAAATGCCAGTGATTTAATATCACGAGAGAGGATATCTTTTAGATTTTGATGTACGGATTTTTCGTCAGTTTCGAGAGAAATACCATCTTCATAGTGAGCGGTAAATTTGCGGATCGGATAGCGATCGCTATTTCGTAGGAGGTATACTTTGCCGATCTGTATTTCCTTGGGGCAGATGAGATAGGCTCCTGCTACGGTCTCACCTTGACGATTGATCGCACTCACTCCAGAGAGCATCCAAGCTCCATTTCTTTTGGTCTCACCCTGAAATGGCTTTATATAGAACTCGAGAAATCCAGGTACCTGGAGGCGTATCGTTTCTCCCGAGTGGAGGATACCGACGATATGTTGAGAGGGGGTGAGCGTACTCGGAAATGTCCCCCAGAATTTTGCTTCTATGGCATGTTCGTCGAGTGGACTTCGATAGTCGGTTTTTCTCGGTTCAAAGGAGCGAAAGAGGGGAGTCGGAGAAGTCATAGATACAGTCAAAGATAGAAAGAATGTACTCAAAAGAGTGTACCAGGTATTTTTTATCTGCCAAGTTTATACTTTCGCCTTGAATGTAGGAGCTTTTTCGTATACTTTTCAGAGAAATTTGAAATCACACATTTTTATGTCAGAAAATAACTACGATTCGAGTAATATTCAAGTCCTCGAAGGTCTCGAGCCCGTACGAAAACGCCCCGGGATGTACATCGGAGAGACCAATGAGATCGGACTTCACCACCTCGTATGGGAGATCGTCGACAACTCGATCGATGAAGCCATGGCGGGTCATGCGGATCATATCATCGTGACACTCCACGCGGACAACTCTGTCTCCGTAGAGGATAATGGACGAGGTATCCCCGTAGATCTCCATCCGAAGACTGGAAAATCCGCCCTCGAGACGGTGATGACGGTGCTCCATGCGGGAGGAAAATTTGGCGGAGACTCCAGTGGATATAAAGTCTCTGGAGGACTCCATGGAGTCGGAGCGTCGGTCGTGAATGCCCTCTCGGACAATATGACGGTCCACGTGCGAAAGGACGGAAAAGTCTATATGCAAGCGTATAAGCGAGGTATACCTCAGGGTGACGCTGCTCCTACTGGAGACAAGACGGATACACACGGTACGACCGTCAGATTTTGGCCAGATGGGACGATATTTAGCGTGCTCGTATTTGACTATCAGACGATCATCAACCGACTCCGTCAGCAGGCATATCTCACGAAAGGGATCATGCTCACGACGTTTGACGAGCGAACTGGAGCAAAATATAGATTTTTCTTTGAGGGCGGGATCCGCTCGTATATCTCTCATATAGCGAGGGGATCGGAAATGGTCAGTGATGATGTGTTTTACGTAGATCGAGAGCTCGATGGTACGCAGATCGAGATAGCCCTCCAGTACCGCAAGGATGACTTTTCGACCAAGATGGTCGCCTTTACCAACAATGTCCTCAATGGA
>JANOQA010000172.1:0-28908 GCA_031422145.1 bacterium
CACTTTCTCTATCATCTTGGGGTTCAATTTTTATATATATGATAGGTAAATTCAAAAAGCGAAAACGACTTCGTATTCACGGCTTCCTCGCTCGCATGACGACTCACGGAGGAAAAAAAGTGATCGCAGCACGACGACGTAAAGGTCGACATGTACTTGCGGTGAGCTATCCAAACCGGTTCAAGATGACCAACGGTAAGTCAAAAATGCATATCGTAGCGGGAGGTACGGCTCGAGTGGTACGATTTCCTGGTTCAAGTCAGAAATTTCGACCTACCAAGACTCACAAAGTTTCTCCAAAAAAAGAGGACTAGTTCTCGTTTTACATGATCTCAAAAATATTTCGTCTTACACGAAATGACATCGGAAAGGTTTTAAAATATAAAAAACCTTTCTTTTCGTCTGTGCTCGTGGCGAATGTCATAGCTACGAAACTTGCTCATCCGAGATTTGCCATTATCCTTTCTGGGAAGGTAGCCCGTACGAGCGTAGATAGAAATACATTTCGTCGAGCTATATATGATATATGTCAGGATTTCCTGCATATACCTCAAGGTTTCGATGTAGCTTTTGTTTTTAAAAAAGGAGTCATTGTCTCTCGAAAAGACGAAGCTCAGATCCTCCTCATAGAGCGTGAGTCTCGAGAACT
Organism: bacterium; assembly: GCA_031422145.1. Lineage (GTDB taxonomy): Bacteria > Patescibacteriota > Gracilibacteria > BD1-5 > UBA2023 > JANOQA01. The sequence continues at coordinate 650 of JANOQA010000172.1, forward strand.
CCTCGAGAAAATAGTCCGAGAATCCTCAAAACTTCCCCCACCCAAATCATTTTCTAGATAATTTCCCATGAAAGATCGACTTCTCAATATTCTCCTCCTCTCGTTTGTTCTCCTTTTGGGACTCAATCTCTTTCTCCCGAGCCCAGACAAGGCAGTAGCTATCGTAGAGCCACACTTCGTCCTCGCCAAGGCCAGTGTCGTCATCCCAAACCATCCAAACCTCAAACTCAGTAATCCGACCGATCAAAAGATCACCTTTGATACCTGTAAAGATCTCGAGATCCTCGTCAATCTCCGAAAACTCTCGATCGATGGAGGAGCTCAGTCATTTTGTAAAGTGCTCGATGTAGCCCCCAAGACTGATGCCGTTATCGATCTCAATCCTCTCCGAGTCCTCTTTGAAAAGCCAGCTGATATAGGATTTCGAGCGAAGATCGGTGACAAAGATCTCACCGCCTCTCTCGTGGTAGAGGAACGAGGACTTTTCCGAAGCTTTTTCGCGACGGTGTTTTATGCTCCGATCCTCAATCTCTTTGTCCTCCTGCTCTCGGTATTTCCCGGACATAGTCTCGGCCTCGCTATCATAGCGATCACCATACTCGTACGGATCATCCTTCTCGTGCCACAGCATCAGATGCTCGTGAGCTCTCGTCGTCTCCAGGAGATCCAGCCAAAGATCCAGGCTCTCCAGACAAAATACAAAGGAGACCAAGCCAAGATCGGGATGGAGCTCATGGCTCTCTATAAAAAAGAAAAAGTAAATCCTCTCGGAGCCTGTCTCCCTCTCGCTATCCAGATGCCGATCCTCCTGGTCCTTTACTGGGTATTGACGTCGATCCAAGATACGAGCAATCACTTTTATTTTTACTCGTTTTTCCAAAATTTTGAGGTGAGCTCTATACAGACTCAGTTCCTCAGACTCGATCTCCTCGGTATAGGAGGGGTAGTCGGTATCGCTCTCGCTGTCCTCGTCGGAGTGACACAGTGGCTCCAGATCAAGCTCTCTCAGAAAGGGATCGTCATCAAGCCTCGTACCGAAGAGGATGCGAATAGTCTCATGCCAGATCCCGCTCTGATGGGTAAATTTATGCTCTGGGGAATGCCGGCTATGATCACGGTGACGACCTATTTCTTCCCGGCGGGAGTGGGTATCTACTGGTTTATTAGTACGCTTTTTATGCTCGTACAGCAACAGATCGCCAACCAAGTAGCCGATCGTAAAAAAAGAAAAGGAGAGATCGTAGAGGTAGCTCCTACTGAGAAAGTAGGGAAAAAATGAAAGAAAGAGAAGATGGTGATAGAGGGGTAGGGAGATCTCGTATCTAATTTTCTTCGTAGTAGTAGGAGTGATCTACTCACTTCATAAACATCTCCCGACTCTCTATATCATCGGTGAGTGCCTGCTGCATAAGGAGTCGTATTATGTTTCCATTGACGGTACTTGCTGTCATAGCATTCAGATAGTCATTTTTCTGTATTTTACTCCAGTCTACGCATTTCTTCAGGCGTTTTTTGAGGATGAGATCGAGCCAGATCCGAGTACTTCGGCCATTGCCATCCATAAAGGGATGAGCTACATTCATCTCGATATATTTATCTATGATCTCATCAAAGGTACTTTCTGGCATTTTCTCGATCTGACGAAGGGTGCTATTGAGGTATGCGACCATAGCAAACTGGAATCCACCCTTTGAAATATTCTTTTGTCGTATCTGCCCCGCGAAGTCATACAGTCATCCAAATAGGTAGGCGTGTATCTGCTGAAGTCACTTGATCGTACCAACTTCAATACTATTGATGAGTGAACTCTCAAATAGTGCGTATGCTTTGAGTTTGCTTTGACCATCTATACTATTGTCACCATAGATAAACCAATCAAGGAATTTAATAGACTTCCTACCGGGAATAAGCTTTATGACCTGGATAATATCATCTTGTGAAAAACAATCTGTCGCATATCTCTTTCCGTCAGCAGATAGGAGTTTCAGTTGGCTACATTTTGTAGTCAACTGATTTACTTCTTTGTTGAGTCTCGTTTTCATAACACTCCAATACTTTCTTGGATTACTACTTTGCGTCAAAATAGCGATCACATCTACGATAGAGTACCACCATTTATTCTGGACATCATCCCAGATGGCACGTACCTCACGGTTATCAAAGAATCGGATGGAGATTTTGTCATTCATGAGTAGAGGGATGATGAGTAAAAACTGAATTCTATACTACATTGTAGTAATCAGAGAATCTTCAAGTTCCTATATTTTTCGCCTTTGATATCCGATTTGATACATTTCTCGGTATGACTCATCCCAGCCCCAGCATTCTCATTTAGGAAGTTTCTTGAGTATATATGGCACGATTAGTGGATGCAAATCCGACATGAGACAGAGGAGCTCTACCATTTGCTCCATAGCTCCTCAGATCGTTCCATTTGAGTCATCGACTCCTCCATAGCTGAGTTTTTTATCGAGTCTCTTGAGAATAGCAGTACATATGTCTACGGCCTCATGACAGATCGGCATCTCAGAAAACAGAGCCAGGAAGAGACGAGAACCTTTATCGAGTTTGTTTTGATAGCGAAACCACGTACTCGAAGGCCCGTCGTATCATTTGATATACTTCATGGCTTCTTGGATACGAGTTTTGATAGACTCAGACTCACCCACGGTCATATCTCGGATCTCCCCGCTACAACATGCTACATCGAGGGGAATATCTTCTGATATTACCTCTTCACCCATTCCAGAGTGTCTCACAACTCCGATCGAGAGAGCGATGAGGTGCTTGCAGATCTCGCCTCGCTCTCCGATATAGCAGTCGCAGGATCCGTACTCCCAGTTTTTGACGGGGACTTCTACCAGATAGCTACTCGTACCCTGTACATTTGCAGACCAGGATCCGTCGAGCTCATCTTCTACAAGATCGAGGACCTTTCTTTTTTCATAGAGATCGAGTCATTTCTTGTATTCGTGATCTCCGACGGTGAGTCGTATATCAGAGAGAGTAAAGCGGGGAGAGAGGGTCATATAGAGTTGGAGGATGTGTTACAGAAAGCGAGAAACGTTAACAGATGAGAGTATATCCGTTACAGGATTTCAAGTACTCAACTATCCGAGTTTGGACTCGATAGCTTCTTTTCGGTTACCCGTCTCTTCTCGATCTGTTTGAGATCTTCTTGGGGTTCAAGGTTTTCTGGTACTATTCATCTCTCTAGGAGTGCTTTCCTCGTTGATACACTATTTGCTACGAGTTCATTTTCGAGGGAGGACTTTCAGGAAATATTCCGCTCTTTGATATTGTGATCCGTCATCGCATATATGAAATCTTTTGCCCGAAGCTCGACTTCAGTATCGTAATCCGCGAGAGCTCTATTCTCTGGTACTCATCGTTTCTTCTTGAGTGATTTTATGGATATATTATAGAGTGCTTGGATACCTTTGTTCTTAAATGTGGCGAACTCTACTGGGAGCTCAATCCCTCGAGTATATACAGTTTCTTCTATCTTAGCCTCATTTTCTTTTAGTTTTTGTCTTGCCTCGAGTCGCTTATTCTCTGTATTCCTTCGCTCGAGTATTTCTTGCTTACGGCTTTGACTAGCGAAATATGTCTGTGCGAGGGATATCTCAGATTTCCTACTATCACCATTTTGAGCTATCAAGTAGCAGGCATACCTTGTCAGAAGGTAGTCTTCTATCTTTCGTTGACTTCACGACCCTAGTGTGACCATCTTGTCGGAGGGGACAAAATGGTGCTCCACCTTCTGTACACTATTCTCACATGCGATTTTTGCTTTTTCTATTACTCCAGAGAATTTCCTCCACTCTGTATACCCGAGAGCGGCCATAAGTGTACGGGCACTCCAAAATTCGAATCCAGTATCATCAGTGAGTTTGATATCTTCGAATGTCCTTTGGACGAGTGAGATGAGGTCTGGCATGTTTGAAATTAATATCTAGAGTCTCTATTTATAAACTTGTAAATATCTCTCGCATCTCAGGATGATTTTCTCGTACCTGTAATTTCTACCATACCGTCTCCTGTCATGAGTAGTGATCTTTCCCGTAGAGGAGGAGTATTCGACATTCTGCCATAGTTTCATCCATGTAGACGATGTATCTATTTCCAGACCCATGGGATGACTCTTGAGTTCCTGCTACAGCAAATTCACATTTGAGGATATGTCGTCTTCATTCATTACAGGTTAAAATCTTCTCTGCTTTTGTAGTCTTGAGAAGCTCTTCTATACGGGATAGCTGCTGATGAATAGCATCCAGAGTGATTTCCCAAGCTCTCGGGTATTTCTTTTCAAAGCTTTTTATAAAATATCTCTCTGCGTAGACCTCGATATGTATATTATAGAGACTAGTAGACATTGGTCGGATCTTCCTGAGTGATAAGGGAGTAGGGGATTACTTCGTTTGATCGACATATCTTCCAGGGAAGCTGGGAATGAGTAAAATCTACAATTTCCTGTGTATTTTTTCATTTCCATTTTATACAAACTGATCGTATCAGTTCTATGAGGGGGGCTGGTAAATGACTTTCAGGAGGAGTTACGAGATTTTCGATGAGTTGGGTGCGTCCCTTTGACTCTATCGATATCATCTCGCTATTCTGTAGTTCTTCGAGGGCCAGAAAATAAGCATCAGGCACCGGTCACTGAGCGAGCTTTCGATATGAAAGTCTCGTAAGTTGCTCGAGATGCTCGTAAAACCACCCAAAATCTACGAGATAGGCGAGTTTTGCGAGTTTAGTCTTGGTAATACGGTCATCACTATCTGATCCGTATTTAATACAGAGGGTCAGGATTGATTTGTAGAGTTCGATATCGTATTCTTGATTGGCGGTGATTCGCACATCTTCTCCGGTGATATCTGCGAGAGTGATATCGAGAGTTTTTGCGAGCTTCACCGCTTGGTCGAGGGTGATCTCGCTCTCGCCACTCTCTATGCGAGCATAGGTCTGCCTTGATATATCGAGCTTTTCTGCTACTTCACTTTGAGTTAAAGAGTGTGACTCGCGGACCTCTTTTACTTTTTGATAGAGCATATAGGGTATGTAAATGTACGCGTAGTATATCGTAATTTGCATTTATGCAAGTATTTATAACAAAGTATTATTAAATGTTAAATAAATGAGAAATATACTTGAGTTAAAGAAGGTTGCAGATATATTGAATTTAATGAGTTGTCTTTCTAACAAAAAAACGACTCAGGTATTTCCTGAATCGTTTTTATAGATTTTTGTTTTAAGTGCCTCATTAGCCTATACAATCGTCTCGGGGAATCAAATTTATTTGCGATAACCCCAATGTTTTATGAGTAAAGCTCATTTGACTCCAGGAACTGGAGCTCCTCGCTCTGGTCAATACCAACAGGTATGACCAAGAGGAGGAATAGCAGGTAGACCAGAGGTCACAGCCGTAAGGTGAAAGCCACTTCCACCTACTCCAGAACCAGGTATGACCTATGTTTTGGTAGATCCTACTAAGCATAAGTAAAATAAATCCCGCATTTGCGGGATTTATTTTACTACATTTCCTTGATCATACTCTCTATAAATACTATCTCCTCTGGGGCGAGATGATACTTTTTATAGAGTTGCTTGTCTATATCATTTATGGATAGACTCCAATTAATATCAGATCATGCTGTGAAATTTTGAAGTGGTACAAATTTATATGTTTTTGCTGTAGCATCTTGACTCGCCTTGGCGAGACTATGCATAAATCTGGCAAATCTGGTAGTGAGATATTGACTCATATGTTTCGACTGTATAACATCGAGTCACATATCTGCTCAGAGCACTATATATGACTCTGTGCATATAGTTCATGGAACTCCGATAAAGGTATTGAGATTATCATCACTGAGTTCTGTACCGATATTGTTGGCACGAGGAGTATATACTTTGTAGGCATCTATCCAGTTTGTTCGTACACTGATCTCGGATCTCTCTATATATCCGACCTTTTGTCATTTGCCGTAGCATGATATAGGATTAACGAGTCCATCTATTGATGCTTGAAATTTATTGGTTTTAACTATATTTCATTCTATATTAAATGGCTTTCTTACAGATACATATTTTGAGAAACTTTCGAATCATTGAGTATGAGAAACCTTATCTATGATAGGGATGGCCTGCTGTTGTCTGACAAATGTCTCGGATCCTGTAGATCTGAGGAGGCGATCTGTTGAGTATATGCTGCCTCACTTTTGATGAGTAACTACTCTCGTCATATCTCTGCGTGTATCATGCATACTATCTTTGAGAAAATAACATACACCACTACGGAGATTGACTCATGGAAATACATCGTCAGGATTGATATAATCATGGAGGAGAGCTATGGTCGTATCTCATAGCATACTTTCACGGAATTCATCCAGTCACTTGCCACCTGCAAACCATCTAGATGGCATGATCATCGATATATATCTTGGGGTAAGACGCTTGGCGGTATATACAAAATTCTGGTAAATAGGCTTAGCACTTGCTTGTGCTCACCCATCACCCTCTTGATATGGTGGATTCCCGATGACTATATCAAATTTCATAGGTATATGATTAATTTTTAAAGTATCTTCCTCGATCAAGGTATTCTCTTTTATGAGATCATACGCGGTATAGTTTTGTTCTATATGATCTTTATTAAGGCCGAGAAGCGAGTAGAGTTTCTTCGTGAATTCATAGGCAATTTTAGAGCTTGGTATAGAGTAGACATTATTTGCTACCTCTTCCCCATATTTTTTATATATAGCGTATACAAACTCCCCCTGCTTGGACGCTATATCGAGCCATTTCGTAGTAGTATCGATATCAGTATCAGGGATGATATCTATCATATCATCTGCGATATGCTCTGGGGTGACTATCTCTGACTCAGATAGTCTACCGAATTTCTTCATTGCGTTCTGAGCCCTCTGTATATTTGGTATAGTTGTATCATTAGCGAGGGAGTTGATATTTTGTATTTTGTAGTCGATTTCACTGAGAACAAACGGATTGATATGTTCTTGAAATATGCCGAGGAGATATGTATCTATCTTGAGATTTTTGGCAATAGAGAGATCCTCAGGATAATTCTTGATACGAGCGATCACCTCTTCGAGAGATATGACTCGAGCATCTGTCAAAAATGCGAAAAAAAGTATCCTCGAATAGTATGTAGCGAATTTTGACTTATAGTCGATATCTGCATCTTTTTTGGGAGATGCTATTTCGTCTTCTATAAGATCTTTTCCTCTATTTAGAATATCTCCTGTATCCATATCTCGTCATTCTCCTTTTGCTGCATTCGTCTGTATACCTTGTCTGGATCCGATCTTTCCTTGGTCTTCTATCAATACTCGTATCTCCTCGATATCGAGGAGCGTGTAGTCTATAGCTATAGCATTGGCTTCATCGAGGACACTCCTACTACTCGAGTATTCCCTTACTGCGTCGAGTATACTTGCGGGAGTGATCTCCTCCATCTTATGGTTGTTGAGGACGATAATAGGTGATATTTCGAGTTCTTTACGTATTCTTTCCTCGAGTTTTGTATTCCCATTCGCTTCCGTATTTACATTATATATCTGTGCTTTTTGTTCTTGCATCTGGAACATTCTATTCGGACTAAAATCAACCAAAAGCGTCTGGGGCTTCATATTATACTTCACGATATCACCATTTGGCTCTTTGAAATCTCGTATGTATTGATTTTGGAGACGAAATATCGCTTGATCATACTCTTGTGGGGATGTGGTATCCTTCAAAAATAGCATCGTATCCCATTCAGGAACAGTACTTCCTGTGAGCATCCTATTGACTGTGAGGGTAATAGTTTTTTTCTGTTCACTTTCACACTTTTTAATCTTTTCTTGTATCGACTCTATTTCTTTAAATACCGTAGTACTTTCGAGACCAGATATATTTATGATCTCATACGAGCTGAGGTTTTTGAACTGATGAGTATGTATGAGTGCTTCGAGAGCATCGCAAGATGCACGATATGGCAATACACATACGATGTGGCGACACATATTTCACTCTTTAAGTCTCTCATAGTCAAGAAATCCTAGTATATTATCATCATTTTTTGATCCATCGATGATATCGAGGAGATCTTTTATTTCTTTCTCATAGATAAATTTCTTATGGAGGTTATCTTTGCTATCTTGTAGGATAGATTTTGGTCTGAGTAATTCTGAAAAAGCATAGGTCACCCCATCTCTTTTGAGTTGTTCCATTTTTTTCTGCGAGGACTCATTGGGATGAAATGCAAATCGTATCATCTGAGGAAATCCGTAATACGGATTATCCCATTCTTTGACTTCATCTTTCATGAGGTTTTCGTCATTCCACTTTTGTTGGTCTGCAGCGATATCTGAAAACTGATAAAAAGCGATAATATCATCTTCTGTAAATTCACTATTCATGAGTATACGGTAGGGTGTACCAGAAAGATGTATTCGTACTCTTGCATTTAGAGATTTGGTATATTTAGTGAGATCATCTATAGATACATCATTGAGCTCTGACTCATTCTTTATATCTTTTTTGCTGATATTGAGGACTTTCCCATATTCACTTGCCCGAGCTCCAAAGTGCGTCTCATCGATCAAGAGGAGATCTATTGTATTTGTAAATATTTCTGCATGTTTTGTTTTGATTTTTCCACCCTGTAGATCCTGAAGTGTGAGAAATATGACGACTTTCTTACCAGATTGTAGTGTTTCTGTGATTACAGTATCATTTCTCAAAAGTGTATCAGCATCGATGAAACTATATTCCTCAAATCTCATGTGACTCTGAACTGTTTTTTTCCATTCAGCTTTCACATCTGCCTTGCCAGATACTATGAGCACTGTTTTTGCATCCATCTCGACTGCACAACACATAGAGGTGAACGATTTTCAAAATCGCATCACAGCGTACATGAGGAGGTTTTTCCTTCAATTCTTTAGTGCTTTTCGAAATCTCTCTATAGTTTCTTGTTGATTGGGTCGTGGCTCATAGGTAGCTTCTCTCTTATATGTATGTGTCTTGGGTAGGCGACTATCCGAAAATGTATAGTACTGATATTTGGTACTATTGCCCATATGTGCATCTTTGATGTCTTTGATAGCATTGTCTATATCTTCAGTAGATGTATCTCGGAAAAATTCATTGGAGTAATATGGAATAGATTTGATCGAGTCAAATTTGAGTCGAGATTTTCGAGACTCATTTTCTAGATAAAAGTGTATAGCATAATCCCTAAAAAAAGTCTCATTACTCACCTTTGCAATAGCTTGAAATTTTTTCTCGAGATTTGGAAAGTATTTTCTCCATTCATTGAGTCTTCTTTCAACTGGTCTATAGGTATCCCCTATCTTGAGATAGTTGGGGATTGTCTGGGTAGTGAACGCATAGATTTGTGGCTCTACTCTTCATACGATGATATGTTCGAGTATATCGAGATTGAGACGATTAATATGAGACATAGTTATTTTTTTTCGAGTAGATCAATAAATCCTTCTGTCTTTTTTGCTTCCCAGTCCATTATTTTACAGTATACCCCATTATGCCGATGTATATTGTATTTCATACATCACTCACACGGAGTAACTTGTATTTCGAGATCTCCAAAGAGATTTGAGATCTCCCTCTTGCTATCTCTACAACTATTTGGTATCACACACTTGAGTCCATCCATCTGCCATATATTCCACGATATGATATTCGCTATCGATTGTATCGATGGCATAGTTGGCTCCTTTTTGAATTTCTTTTTATAATTTTCGATAAATGTAACGAGAAGTGCCTCACGAGCGAGTAGGAGACTGTCTCATTGCCACTCGTATCCGTAAGTATTTTGATAGGCTATACGAGCATATTCGAGCCATTCCCCAGGAGTTTTAGTATTTTCTTCGATAACTCGAAGTTTACGATCGAGCATACCTATTCGCTCTGATACCGGGATAAATACCCCAGTAGTAGTATCGTATCGACTGACGAGATAGGGACCCTCTCCACAGGCTATCTCGAGTCGAGTATCTCGTATGTAGTCTTTCCAAGTTTTTCATTCAGGGAAAGCGATGATTCACTTTGTCCTTTTCCACGTATGGATTTTACCTTCGGATATCTCTGTATTAAATACATTTTCACTCCCGAACCATGCGGTATCTACGAGATTATTTTGAGCATTACATATCCAAGAAGGAGTAAATACCTCTGCCATTTCACGGGATCTGTTCTTCTGGAGTATTTTACTCTTTTTGACTCGAGGCATGATGATGTGTCCGTTTTTCCCCGTGATGAGCTCGGGAAGCATCTGTCCGTCAAATTTATATGATTCTCCAAGGTGCGTATACGTATCAGTTGCCCAAAATATATTCTTTCCCGTAGTACGATCGCACAAAAGTATCTCGAGTACTTGAGGGTACCGAGAGAGGATATCATCCTCTAATATATCAGCGACTCTATCAACGATGGACATAGGTGTATTTTCATTGTACCTCAACCCTTATTTTTTCGAAACTTCTCTACTAACTCTCAAAACCTTAGTTTAGATGAAACAAAGTATATAAGTTTGTTTCTATTCGAGTAGCCAAAGTAAACAAACTTATCAAATCTACCTACCCCACATCACTACCCCATGCTTCTTCACGAGCTCGAGCTTCCCGAGACGCTTCATCGTACCTCCATTTGCCTGGAGGAAATATCGCCGTAACTCCTCGATATTTCCCTGTGAGAGCCCGATCGTCCCATGATGTACTCCCGCATAGATCTTTTCGATGAAAGATCGTTGGAGGAGGGGACTGAGTCGGCCAAAGTCATCCTCCGAGATCGAGTTGCCCGAGAGATAGACTCCGAGGAGTCATTCGATCGTCATGTCGAGCTCCCGAGCATACTCCATAAATCCTGCCAGAGTCGATCGTACCTCAGGATTGATCGCTTCCATCTCGGGGAGGATCGAGTGTCGTATACGGTTTCGTACCAAGGTAGTATCTGTATTGGTACTATCTTCTCGATATGGAATACCCTCGGACTCTGCATACTCGAGGATCTCTCTCTTTGAGAGAGAGAGGAGCGGTCGGACGAGAGTGCCTTGTCGAGGCGAGATGCCCGAGAGTCCCCGGAGGCGACTGCCCCGTATGAGACCCATGAGCATCGTCTCGATCGAGTCATCTTGATGGTGGGCGGTAAGTATCGTGAGAGCTCCTTCGCTCGCTCGTATCTTTTCGAACCATTCATAGCGGACTTTTCTCCCCGTTGCTTCGAGAGACTCTTTGGAGAGTCGAGCCATCTCACTGACATCGATCGTAGCTACCTCACAGGGGATATTTCGATCGATACAGTAGGCTCTCACAAACTCCGCATCATCCTGACTCTCGGGACGGATCTGATGGTCGATATGACCTACTATGATCTTGCTTTTCATAGGATCTTTCGCTCACGAGAGTGAGAGAGCTCGGATCGTGAGATCGAGGAGCACCATACTATCTACTCCACCTGATACTCCGATAACGATCGGGCGGGGGAGAGAGGCAAGATAACTTAGAGTTTCGGTAATCTTGGAAAGAGTCATAGAGTTTGATCAAGATTAACGTTGCTGAGCTGTATGGAAAATAGTAATGATTTGCACTTCGTTTTTCACGACTCGATACATAGCAACATAGTTTGGATGGAGGACGTATTCCTTTGTTCCAAATACTTTCCCAGCAACGCCAATTTGTTGAAATTTTAAGATTTCTATCTTCTTGCGGAGTTCCTTTGAAAAAGACTCAGCTCGTACTGGATTGTCTTGGGCTATGTACTCAGCTATACTATCAAATTGACTGAGAGCTCTTTTTGACCAACGAAGTTTAAGCTCCATATTTTGCAAAAACAGTATGTACCTCCTCATCTGTAGCAAATTCACCTTGATCCATTTCTGCGATAGATTCTAGGATTTCTCGAGTTTGCCAAGTTTGGGTCTCAAGATAGGAAGAGAGAGCTTCTACCGCTACAAAACTTTTGGTTCTCGCAGTAGATGTAGCGAGAGCATCAAGCTGATCGAATATTCCTATGGGTACACGTACGTTTATAGTACGTGTCTGAGAGGATATTTTACGAGCATCCTGGGTTATAGTGGATGACATAGATGCTATCTGTTTAAATATGTAATACAATGTATTGTATGTATTACTCTGTAAAATACAAATTTCTAGGAATCTGTTTTACTCTATCATTCTTCGTCACTTTTCTCTTCGTAGTCGTATCTCCGGGAGGTCTTGCATGAGACGTACGATATCGTCATCAGGAGCGATGATATTGGTCATTTGCTTTCCACATTTGACGCATTCGTGGAGGATTACCATCCCTTTATGTTTTTTCTCGGTGAGATCGATCGCTTTCATCACTCCTCCGCAGCTACTCTCTCGATCTCCAGGGAATTCATCGTCGATATGCAGAGACGCGAGACAGTACGGACAGTGATTACGAGCGGAGCCGGTCGGGTGCACGTCTACAAAAGATCCGCACACCTGGCAGGTAAAAGACTCGTTTCGCATGATAAACCCCATAATACTCGGATAATTTCTGGTATTTCCTTATTTTGCGAGTTTTCTCGTATTTTTCAATCCCGAGTTTTTGCAGGAGCCAGAGGTATATGATAGTCTAGGAGCATGAGTGATCTTTCTACGACTGTCATACCACCTCTTGCGGAAGCCCCAGAGACTTCAAATCCTCCTCTTATCCAGTCAGAGGAGCAGTTTCGAGCAGAGGTCGAGGAGATCCACCAAGTTAAAAAGCGTAATTTTTCTTCGGATATGTTTGATGAGCTCGCTCGTCATGTCCATGACTCGCTGAAAGCCCAAGACTCCGACCGAGCTCTCACCCTCATCACCAAATGAGCCCTCGGTCTTGGCAGCTCGGATATTCACTATGATCTCTCGGAGACTGAGGCACGAGTACGGATGCGGATCGATGGATCTCTCTCGACCGTGTTCACCCTCTCTCTTCCCGAGTACAAGCTCCTCCTCGAGCGACTCAAGTACAAATCCGAACTCAAACTTAATATCACCCATATTCCTCAAGATGGGAAATATCGTATCACTGAGGTCGAGGATGGACATATCGATGTCCGTGTCTCGACCTTGCCAGTACGTACTGGAGAAAATGTCGTCTGTCGAGTCCTCGACTCTACGAAGTCGATACCAAAAGTAGCGGAGCTCGGATTTGTCTGGACGAGCAAACGTCAGATCGATAAATCTCTCGGTAAAAAGTCCGGAATGGTACTCGTCACGGGACCTACAGGATCAGGGAAGACGACGACCCTTTACTCCATGATGCAAGATCTTAATACCGAAGATCGTAAGGTGATCACGCTCGAAGATCCGATCGAGTATGAACTCCCGGGGATCGTCCAGTCGGAGGTGAATGAAAAAAATTGATATACTTATCACAGCGGGCTCAAAGCACTCCTGCGACAAGATCCTGATATCATCATGGTAGGGGAGATCCGAGATCTCGATACGGCCAATACGGCTGCTCAGGCCTCTCTCACGGGACATCTCGTCCTCTCGACGCTCCACACCAAGTCCGCCTCAGAGACCCTCGAACGACTCACCAATATGGGACTCCCGTCCTATATCCTCGCCTCGTCGATCGATATCATCATCGCTCAGCGACTCGTACGACGACTCTGTCCGCACTGCTCGGAGTCGTATATGGCAGACGAATCTCAGACCGAGATCATCAAATGGATGATGAAAGATATCGGGATCGATGCGGTTGCCCGAGCTAATAAATGAGGCTACAAGCTTCACCGTTCCAAGGGATGTGAACATTGCGGATTTACCGGATATAAAGGACGTATGGGGATCTACGAAGTTCTCCACTTTAATGATGCGATCCGTCGCCTCATCCGAGCCGGAGCCAGTCCTGCCGAGATTCTCGCCGAAGCACGAAACAATGATCTCATCCTCATGCGAGAAGACGGAGTCCTCAAAGCTATGCGAGGAAAGACGAGTCTTGAGGAGGTGTTTAGTGTGATAGATTAACCTACTTTCTTATGTCCCCAGAAAAATTACCAACTTCCCCTGAAGTTAGTAACTCATTGACACCTCTTGCAACCACAGAGGCTCAGAAATTACAAGAGTCTTTTCGAGTGAGTATTACAAAAGAGAGGAATCTTACTACATATCTTGGCTATTTGACAGCACTTCAACAGCTTCCTGGGGCAAGTCTTGACGCTCTTTTTGATGGCGAAGTAGAACTCGGAGAAGAAGAGCTTTTTACAGTATACGGGATTATTTCGATGTTTAACGGAAATAACTCCTTTACTCATAATAAGCCACCAAAGAAAATTTCATACGATAGAAATTGGGCTCTTGATTCTACATTTGATCTTCAGTACGAAACTCTTTCCGATAAAAACACAGGGAAAAGTGTTTCATATATAAAATCTATTGGAGGATCAACTTCTCTCATCCCAAGTGCTTTTGGAGATACGCAGTTAGTATTTGTCTATGATTCTACTACTCGACAATTGAAAGGTATGGAATTTAAAAAACCCATTCAAAGAGTAAATGAGAGTATTATCCCCCATAGAAATGGTGCTTGACTTGTAGAGAGGATAGATATAGGAAACGCTCTTAAGGTAGATAATTCTATTCAAATAGTATATCAAAATGGCCTCCCAGTAAAGGCTATTCAGTCAAAGTATGGAGTGCTTGGAGATGAGATGGAGTTTATGTATGATACTAAAAATCAACTTTCTCAAATAGTATATCGCCCAGCTATCTCAGTTCGTTCTGTCCAATCTCTTGCCAAGAGCAAGTCTCTCTGAGATCTTAAAGATCGAATATTTGATATATTGATGGGAAATGTAAAGAGAAGTAAGGACGTGGATAGTACTCGTATTTCTCCAGAGCATACGGGGACTGATATACATCTCTGAGCTTCTCGGTGGTATTATACCGATGGAAAAACTCAGTTTGAATGGAAGGATGGAGTGCTCACTAAAATGAAAATGACACAGACTGGACTGATCGATGATCAAAAAGAGCTTACGATCTCTCCGTAAACTTCGCTATTTCGTTACTAGTATAGTCAATATCTTATCTAGAAACCACAAGAACCTTTCTAAATTCATCTAATAGCCATTTTGGATGCTTCTTTTTTTTGAGGAGACTATTCCAGTAAGGATGAAATTCTTCGTAGGTGAGAGTCTCTGGTGCAGATCACTCTGGGATATGTTTGACCGCATACTCGATACAGCCCTCAAGATCGAGTTTTCGAGTGTATACCTGAGAAAATAGAGTAGCGAACTCTGCTTCTGTGAGAGAGAGTTGCATCTTCCCGAATACATATCCAGATACTACCGCAGTTCGTAGTACATCTGAGTGGACTCGTATTTTATTGGTGAGAGTATTCCATTCAGTAGAGTCGAACCCTTCTCATACATTTGTACCCTCTCACTCGTCATTAACTTCTGGGAGTGGATCAATATATCACAGAGAAGCTCTATAATCTCGAAGGACATTTTCAAATTTGAGTTCTACTACCCCATCTACTTGATTTGCCTGGAGGAACTTTTCCCAGGTAGTTCTCAGTTTTGGGCTATTTTTTTTGATAATAGGAGCCGCCTCAAAGTCGAGAGTTTTGCCCGTCACAATATACGGAAAAAGACGAGTGGCGAGGACTTCTGTCCAAGTAACAGAGTCTCTCCCATCCTTTGGCAACATATTTTGCCTCTTTAAGAGGCTTTGTATGAGAGTAGATATCTGTTTTGTATGAGAGGCCCATTCGGTAGCTCTTTTTAGCTCTTCTAAATAGGGAGAACGTCCCGATACGATCTGAGTAGGGGCATATAGATCGTACATTTGACTACGAAAGTCCTGAGGATCTTCGAGCGACTCTATCTCATTTGGGTCTTGAGGGAGAGCGAGACGAGCTTTGATGAGTGTAGATCCTCTTTTTGATAGAGGAAGTATTCCACCCTGGAGAGCTACGATAGCAGTATCTGGATCTCACTTTGATATATCCTCAAGACCGAGAGAGATGAGATGGATCAGTCTATTCTGAGCTTTCGTGAGATCCGTAGGGCTATGTGGACTTCCAAATGCCTGAGCTATCTGGACGACTCCCTTTGGTCCATCAGAGAGTATTTGTGCGACTTGAGACTCGGTAAGTGATCTACGTCTTTTTGCTGCAGAAAGCACCATCTCAAAAAATGATCGTGTATCAGAACGGACCATTGTATTTCAGGATGTAGGAGGGAAAGTATGCATAGACTCTCTCGAGATACTGAGTTTTACTCAGTATCTCGAGAGAGTCGGGCTCGAAAGCCCGACAATTACGTCACTTCAGAGAGACAATACCCTTTACAGGGCTTCGTCCGCTGTTGTAACGGCCACCTGGAGAGGTTTTTGCACGACTGAGTTTAGTAGTTCTTGAATGATCACCCATCCAGAAACAACAGCCTCAGAAAGCACTTTTTGAAGCTGTTCGCATACAGCTTTGAAAAGGTCTAGATTGACTTTTCGCAGCTTATAGACTGCGGTCTGCCACTCCAAATCTGAGTCATGTATACGATCTTTACCGTTTTCATCAAACTTATGGACTTGATAGTCCAGGATTTCTTCTGCATGATCTATCAGGGCCAATGCGAGTACGGAGGCTGCGGTATGTCCCTCCAATACCCTGAAAAAGGCAGTGGCATCAACCCCACATTCACCATCATTAGGGTCATTACGCAGGATGACTCCGTTCAGAATCTCCTCACAGTTGCCCAGATAGTCAGGATTTTTTTCGGTCACCCACTTTTTGGGTAGATCCTCCAAGGCCTTGGCGAGTTGTCTGGGGGTGATGAGAGCCGGGATGACGGCCGATGGGCGAGAGCCC
Source organism: bacterium (assembly GCA_031422145.1). Lineage (GTDB taxonomy): Bacteria > Patescibacteriota > Gracilibacteria > BD1-5 > UBA2023 > JANOQA01. The sequence goes on from JANOQA010000172.1 coordinate 17,510, forward strand.
ATCGTAGTCAGGATCTGCATCATCGTGGTACCCGGTACCTTTGCGAGTGCCAGGACGAGGGCTTTATCGCCCTCTTTGCCACCGACGCTATCACTGATCGCTACGAGGGCTTTCTCAGCTTTCTCAGCGTTTCCAGTAGCTGCCAATCCGACAGCTATGGAGATTTGGCTCGAGCGATACGCAGCGAGCTCAGTTTTTGTTTTTGTAGTTGCAGTTGCCATGATGTCTCCTTTGAAATGGCGTTAAAACGAAAGTGTATTCTCAATCAGTCTTTTCCAGGAATTTCCTGCGAATTGAACGGGATCTTCTACAAAGGTTGCAGAAATTTCTCGGTCGTATTCGCGTCTCTTTTCTGGATCCGAAAGTACTTCATACGCAGTTTGCACTGCGTGAAACAAAGCGTCACTCCCACCCTTATCGGGATGGGTAATGCGAGCCTTATTTCGATAGGCGGTCTTGATCTCCTGGGCACTTGCCTGGGAAACAAGACCAAGAATCATATAATGACTCATGATGTATCTCTCCAAGTGTATTAAGGAACAAGACCGACAGGATTGAAGGTCTATATTACTGTATAAAAATAGTGTTTTATGTCAAGTAATTAGTTTATGTCAATAGTACTATAGAATAGTACCTCACCAATAAAAAATTTGACTTACCTTACCGAGTTTTCATAATATCTTTTTCAGCACTATATATGAAAGCTAAGAGCGGAATAGAGAGTAACTTGGATAAATTTAGATTTTATAAAGCGGACCCTCTTTCTGTTACGCCACCTCACTGAATATCATGGATTCGCCTGAGGGTAGATTTATGCGTACAAAATATACTTCGACGTATGGAGTACGCTCAAGACCCAGAGTGAGTCGCAAATCACTGGATTCACTTGTATGATAGAGTGCTTTCACATCCAGACTTTCAAAACAAAGATACTTTCGCAAGGCTCTTGATTCGATCTTTAGATCAATCCTGAAATCTTCCCAAAGACCATCCAGTAGGAAAAGTACCTCAAGAAATCTATGCACAGGGATTTATAGATATTATCCAGGGAATTTCTAGGGATTCTTCTATAAGCTCTGAAGTAATTAAAACTAATCAAGTACTTCGCTCATGTTTATGTTTTGTAGGGAAAGCTCTTGGTATCGAAACTCCAGGGGACATCAAGTACCAGTTATTAATTATCCAAAATAAAATTCCATATTTTTCTTCTCGGGAGAGTGTAGTAGGGAGGCTTATTCTGGATCGTCTTGACTCCTTGTATGCCTCATTTGGAAAGCTTCAGAAAACCTTTTCAAATACTATTAGGATTCCACTAGGAAGTCCGCCAGAACTGAATACTCGAGCTGCTAGTCACCTCCGTTTTATACAGGGATCTCTCGAAGACGTTCAGTCAGAAATAGATCGTATTAACTCAGTAGAAAGTATACCGAGCCCTTTCCGAGGCCTGAGAATCATAGAACGAATAGAAAATGAGTTACGTTATATACAAGAGGAAATAGAATCGCTTCGAGAAAATATTATACGCCATGTAAAATCTACTAAAAGATCTTTATCTGGAACGCAGGAAAGGGGAGGATTATCCTCTCTGGTAGTGAACGAAGGTATCGATATTATCAGATCGCGCGATCTTGAGTCTGCAGAAAATATCCTCAACACTCTATTTGTCCGCCTTTCTAATATAGAGACTCGACCTAGGAAAGGTAGAATTCATGCCTTCTTTCAGCCAGAGTGAGAGTCTACTGTAGAGCTTCAGGCTATGATTACTCGAGCCCGAGTCATCGGGACTCAATTTCCAGAGCTTTCTGAATCTACTCATTTTTTACAGGAAAGAATTCAGAATTTTCTTCAAACGAAAGATGGTCTTGAAAATCCTCCAGAAGATACATCAATAACTGTATCTAAAATACGTAAAGATCCTTCTGTGGAATCGATTGAAACACAGATAGCTCCTGATTCTCAAAGAATAACTCATTTTCTTACTACGTATCTAACCTGGATTACTCGAGTTTGATCATCTACGAATGATACGAAGACATGAAGTAAAGGTGATGGAAATATTCTGAATCAATATATCTTTCCATACTTTAGTTTTATTAAAAACAGTATCAAAAGATGAACCATTACCGCTGAGAATTTTTCTTTTTCATCACTGCTTCAGGCTTTTAATGAGGCTTCTGGCCTTTGAGAGGGAAATGCTCTCCGAAACAGGGCACTCCCCGTCTATCTCAAGCTATTTCCTGAAACTCCCCCAGGATCTTCTTTAGATATACAATTTATAAACTTTCTTGTCTGGATTGAACGAGTTGGGGATCTCATAGAGCCAGGGGTTGGTTGTCGAGTATTATTAAAGCATTCAAATGCTTTCTTTCGATCTCCAGAGTGTCAGAAGATATTGAAGGAGTAGGGATAGGAAATACTCTCAAGATAGGTCTCAGTATTTTAGCAATTCACCCCGATAGATTGGAGCTCTGTCTTAAATCTCGTCCACTCACTCACGAGAGCGAGGCGAACGAGCTCTTCTTGAGCCTGTCTATCAAACATACGTACCGCATTACTAAGAGATACTGTATGGCTCGAAGTTCCCAAAAATGAAACTACGGCAGTACCTATGGCGGAGTTAAACTGTATGACGCTCTCATGGCTCACTATGGCATAGAGAGTCTTCCAGTCATTTTCTTGGAAATTTTTTAGACCAGGAGCTCGAATAATGAGTTGTTCTTTAAGAAAATTTTCTGAGAGAGTCTTTCCAGTATTCTCAAAAATATAGCGGAGTATGTCGGAAAGTTTCATGACTATATCCATAGGCATTACCGATATATTTTGAATATCCTGAGCAAAGAATGTATTACCAGATCACTGTCCCGTAGTTGTCCGGTCGGAAAACCGCTCTATCGTAGCAACTGAAAAGTCATCTAAAAAGTGATGTTCATATCCAGATCGAGCAGCAGCTATCCCAAATTCTGTATCCTCCCCTCCAGAAACTTCCTTAAATCCTCCTACCTTCCGAAAAAGTTCAGGCGAGAATACCATGTGAGCTCACTCTACGCTTTCATTGGACATATTAGCAGTATTTGCCGTAGTTGCTCTCTGGAGAGTCACTTTCCCTTGTACAAAATCACTCTCATGATACACAGAAGCATCTTTCATTACAACCGCCTCTCTAAAATGCCGAAACATTTCAAAGACATAATAATTTCTATTAATTATCTTGAGAGTTTCTTCAAATGGAGCAGGACAGAGACTGAGTCTCGGACCATGAAATAGAGGACGTAATATATTTTCTCGTACTATTTGTCCGTGATACGGGGTTGGCTGAGTATCTCCATCTGCCATCACGATTTGCTGAAGGTTTGGATATCTAGACAGGAGATATCCGACCCCTGCGTTTCTCGCTATTCCTATATTACAACGAGGAAGAGGATTTGTATGTAGATCAACTATATCGAGAGATACTCCTGGATTACGCCCCAGTATCTCTACTATTTGTTTTGCGGCCAAGAGTTCGCTGAGATAGGCAGAAGGAAATAAGTCCGCTACCTGATTTTTCAGAGTAAATTTAGGCATACTATCCGTAAGATCACTCGGAATATCTCCTTGCTGCAGAGATGTGAGGAGACGCAGAGTTTGGGCATTGCTCTCTTGTACGATGGTCGAAGCAGTACTCGGAGCATTTACGACTACTGAGAGGACGGTAGATATTTCTGCTCCAGTTTGGTCAGCCGATCGAGCAAAGCCAGCAAGAGTTTGGAGTATACTGTGTCATTCGGCATATGCAGGAATGACGACTCCAATAGCGGGTGACGAGGATGTAGAAGTGGGATACATAGTATGTTTATACTCATACATCCTATATGTGTCAATCATTTTTCATTTAGGATATAAATATCCAGGCACGAGTACTTATTTCTTCACAAGGACTCTGGTTATAGACCGAAAATTTTTTGGTTTGATATTGTGAGATACTATCTTATTTCAAGAAAAATCTCGAATACATCGAGATTTTGTATACATCATTTTGGAGGCACCACCCGGAGTCGAACCGGGCTACGAAGCTTTGCAGGCCCCTACATAACCGATCTGCCATGGCGCCAAATTTGCAGCGGTGGTACTATAAAGTCTTCTTCTTGAAAATCAATAGTTTTGATCTGAGCTCGAGATATATCGTACAGATCCACTATCTTTCTCTTATTTACTACACGTAAAACTTTCGAATATAGCATTATACTTCTGAGTATCGGTGATCGAGAGAGCGAGCCCGATCGTCATGAGATAGACATCCTTTCCACAGAGCTTGGCAGTCTGGATGAATTTCTGTTTGGGGGTTTCAGGGTTATATTTTGCCTCAAATACCTGGAGCGTCCCCTCGTCGCCATCGGCCCATTTGACCGTTGTATCGGAAAGCTTGGTATATTCGGTATAGGTACCACTCGTGAGAGCCTGGCTGACGACCATATATTTTCGAGAAGTCATCTTTGGATCAGCATCGGGACCGAGTGTATCTTTGAGGATGAGGAGATTATTGGCAAATCCATTAGAAATATCAGGAGAAGTCATCGCAAGACCGATCGTACCATTCTTTGGATTTGGGAGGCTTTTTGCATCGACCGCTATCCAGGTTTTGGGTACATTTACGGTATATCCGGTACCCTTTTGTTCTGTCAGGGCTACATTCGTATCATCTCCTCCAAAACAAGACGTGAGAGTGAGAGTAATGATGAGAAGGCTAAGGATTTTCATAAAAAGTGAGACGAGGAGCTCAAAAAAAGCTCGATATATTGAAACTTAGTATATACAAAGTTTGTTTCATACAAAATGATATACATCCGACCTATTTTTCTAGAAATTGATGCATCATGTAGAGGCTTCCAAATACGACGAATAAATCTTTTTGATTCTGCAAAGAGAGCTCCCTAATCTCCTCAGGAGTACAGAGTATACTCTGTACTCAGATCTGACGTAGCTCCTCTCTGAGAGTCTGAGCATCTGATATACGAAATGAGTTACAGTCCACTACTCCAAATTTTTCAATGGTACAGAATACGTCGGTAACGAGTCTGGCAGATTTTCCTGATTTCAGATTAAAAAAATAGTGGATTTTGTTCCATAGAGGGGATATCGTATCAAGGTACGAAGCGAGTTTACGGATTCCATCTTCGTTATGAGCTCCATCGATGAGTAGATTTGTCTCTATATACTCGAGTCTTCCATGATGTGAGACATGGAGTAAGGCCTCTTGCATTATTTCTTTTGAGAGCCCTATATATCGTCCAGCCTCGTAGGCGATCTGAGCGTTAGATATTTGATGATCACCGATGAGATTGGTCTGAAGAGACAAAGTAGAGTCAATCCGTATTACTTGAGATCTACGATGGAGTGCTATCGACTCAAGTGTAGGATTTTCTGCGTAGAGAATGACGGGAATATTTGATTTAATAATCCCTCCCTTTTCGTAGGATATTTGTTCGAGTGTCTCTCCGAGAAACTCCATGTGATCATATGAAATACTCGTTATAATAGAGAGTATCGGAATGATAATATTAGTAGCATCGAGTCTTCCACCCAGACCTACTTCGATGATGGCATATTCTACTTTCTGATCTCGGAAATATAAGAAGGCTATCAGAACACACTTTTCATAGTAGGAGAGTACGGGGGTATAGGCAGCACACAGATCTATGTACGGAAGGAATGCTTTCTTTGAGATGATTCCTTGATCTGTTTCAAAACGTTCACGAATATCTATATTGTGAGGACTCGTATAAACCCCTACTTTTTTACTCGACTCCTTCAGCATCTGAAAGAGCATCTTAGAGGTGCTTCCTTTTCAATTTGTTCCAGCTATGTGAATAGATTTAAAACTTTTTTCTGGATTTCAAAAATGATCACATGCTCTCTGGATAGCATCCAGCGAATAGTCAGTAATTACCTCAATATCAAAAAACTCTTCTACTTTTATTTTGTATAGGTCCTCACTCCACATATTTTTTTATACTTAAACTATCACAAAACTTTTCCCCACTCCAAAGATAAAAAATGCTCCGAGAAGTCCGAGTACGACAAATCTCATTTTATAAGCCAATCATCCCGTGATAGCAAGTCCATAGGAAATGAGGGAATACAGAAGAACACAGAGAGCAAATAAAAATACTGGCTGCGTAGCTCGAGATACTTCAGAAAGTATATCAGTGAGGTAGCCTCCGGCTACAAAAAGAGAGAGTGTCAGATAGATCGTCGTCACCCAAGCAAAAAATCCTTTGGCGAGGTGGAGTCGGCGAGCAGCGATCTCGAGTACGGGATCGTAAGTGGGAGGAGTTTCGTTCATGAGTGTATTTCTCGAGTTGATTTTCGGGATAGTTTCTTTACTCTTGAGGGGATTATAGATCAAAATGACCCTCACACAAGCACAAATCGCTCACATTGCTCGACTCTCTCGTCTCGAGCTCACTCCAGACCAGCTCGAACACTTTCGATCGGATATAGATTCTATCGTTGGATACATGGATATTTTGGATCAGATTCCTCAGTCAGAGCTCGATCGTGTCAGTCTGCCAGAAGGTATGATACTCCCATTACGAGCTGATATCGTTACTCCTTCGGATATATCGAGAGAGTCACTGCTTTCGGTATCCGCTCAAAAGAAAATAGCGGGAGCGATCGCCCTGCCTAATATCATGAGTTAGACGGCATGATCACGAGTATTTCGCTGTATCAGTTTAAAAATCATCTCTCCTTTTCGACCACTCTCTCGGATCGAGTCATTTGTACGGGGAGAAATGGAGCTGGCAAGTCCAATCTCCTCTCCGCTCTCTATCTGGGTATAAATGGTATCCTCCCTCGAGGAGCGACTCTCGATAGCCTTTTCCCGCAGAGTGCGACTCAGGGGCAGGTACGTCTGGTCATCCCGACTCATGTAGGGGACGCAGAATATACCGTATCTTTTGATCGAGAGACACGAGCTCTCCGACTCCTCTACCAGGGAGAAAAAGAGACTCGAGGAGCCTATCTCGCGAGACATCAGCTTCGGGCTGTCCTCTTTGATCCCATAGAGATGAATCTCCTGTACCTCGGCCCCTCACTCCGGCGTGACTTTCTCGACGAGATACTCCTCATCGCTCATCCCGAATTTCTCTCTATCCGGCGTAAATACTATCAGATTCTTCGTTCGAGAAATGCCCTTCTCAAATCTATCTCTAAAGGAGAGTCTCCCGAGAGTGATCTCGCTACGTGGGATCTCCTCCTGGCAGATTCTATTATTCTATATGAGGCCTATCGAGAAAAGATTATAGCCCATTTTCGGACTCACCTCCAAGATTTTGAGTCGTCGATATGTTTTTGAGACTACACTCCGCGGCTCGCTCTGATATATGAGAGTATCACTGCGACCACTCGAGATGTACTACTGGCACATTTGACTACTCTGAGATCTCGAGAGATACGATCGGGTCATACCGCTCTTGGCTCCCACCTGAGCGATGCTCTATTTCTCGTCACTCTCCGAGATGATACAGAGAGGCCGGTAGATTTTTCGTATGATCCGGATATTTGGGTTGATACGGCTACATATCTTTCCAGATGAGAAAACAAAACGCTCCTTCTCTTATTAAAATTTTTCTCAGTATCCTATATCGAGTCGGTATCCGGTACGAAAGTAGTACTCTTGCTCGATGATATACTCTCAGAGCTCGATCACGCTCATAGTGAGACACTCTTTCGATACTGCGAAAATCGACAGTATATATGTACGACACATCACGTACCACCAGCTCTCGTACAGGATACAGCTATCCAAAAACTACATATAAACTCATAAATATATACTTGTCCAGATATATTCTTTCCCTGGGAGACTGCTTTCTGATAGTATATCCTCAAAGTCAATTAACACTCATTGTATGAAACGTTTTCTTGCGAGTTTTGTCGCAATACTCCTCGCCACTCCATTTTCTCTTACGTACGCTGCAGACCAAGAGACCGATCGACTCGAAGTCACCGTCCCAGCTACTGCTAAGATAGGAGAAGCCGTAGATCTCACGGTAAAAGCCGTCGCTAAAGATGGAAGTCTCGTAAAAAACTATGCAGGTACCGTCTTTGTGATCGTAGACAATGACAACAAAGCTACCGTTCCGTATGCAGAGGGTTACACCTTTACTACCGCAGATCAGGGTCAAAAAGTCTTTTCTAAGGGGCTTTCATTTACGAAAGAAGGTACATTTAAGGTAGTAGTCTCTGACTTTGATAAGCCAAAGATCGAAGGTACCAATAAAGTCAAAGTAGGAGGTGGAGATACTCCAGTAGTGAGTACCGGATCGGAGCTGGTTACAATTACTTCTCCAGATAACAACTCTACTCTCGGAAGTAAGGACCTCTCGGTCACTGGAACTACCAAGAAGAACTCTAAAGTTCAACTTTTTATCAACGGAACAAAAGCTCTCGAGAGTCAAACCGATGAAAAAGGACAGTTTATATTTCAGGCGAAAAATATTGACCAAGTCACCAATATACTTTCTGTCAAAGTCCTCGATGGGTCAGATAAAGTGGTAGGTGAATCTACTAAAGTGAGCGTACAGATCAGCGCAGACGGACCCATGATGAAATCCGCTACCATCGTGAGTGGAGCGGAGAAAGGAGCTATCGCAGATACATATACAGCTCTAGCTGGAGCTCAAGTATCCCTGAGTGTCACGGCCGATGCTGGACTTAAGGAAGTATCTGTGAGTACAGGTGGAATGATCACCCTTCTCAAAGAAACTACCACGGGACTCTACACCGGAAATGTCACCGCACCAAAAGTGGTAGGTATGGCGAGTCTGGATGTCACCCTCAAAAATGAACTCGGAAAGACTACCCTCAAGTCAGGAGCTATCAAACTCGACGTTCAAGCTCCCAAAACTACTTTCAAAAATGTGAAGGTAGAGACCGGGGACAAGAAAGCAAATTTTACTTTTGAGGTAGAAAATGAGCCGGTCACCGTGGCAAAATATGAATTTGAATTTGTAACCGGTACCGGAGCTGCGAAAAAGGCCACAAGTTTTGAGAAGGAGAAGATCAAAAATGCGAGTGGTGCGTATGTATGGTATATTACCGGACTCGAAATTGCGGAGTATGACTTTGTGATATCAGGAATAGATGCTACCGGAGCTAAAGTAGCTGGAGCCTCGTCTGAAACTATCGTCGTAGATCTTTCTCTCGGAGCCGCTGGAAAATGTATGATATCCAATGTCTCTGGACTCAAGTCTACTACTACTGGAGATACGAGTACACTCTCTTGGGATACGGTCGCTGAGGCAGCCTCGTACAAGATCTATAAAAAGGACGCCAGTGGAAACTTTGTTTTCATCGAAGAAATGAAAGGAACCACCTATACGATCCAAGTGAGTGCTGGACCTGTAAAATACGAAGAATTTACCGTCAAAGCGGTATGTGCTGATAAAGCAGAGTCAAAAGACTTTGCTCCGTCTACTCGAGTAAAGACGGGCCCTGCTCAGATTTTTCTCTTTGTAGTACTCGCTCTCGGGCTTGGATACTTCCTCCTCCGACGAAAGAGCATCGTATAGTTTTCCTAGGTAAAAAATCTTAAGTAAAATACTTAGGATTTTTTTTTGACTCTCGAAGAGTTTTTTATACAATGCCGAGCACAAAGACCGGTGTTCACTCTCTTCTGAGTTTCAAAAGAGCGATCTGGGACATCTTTTTATTATTATTCCATGCCAGTTACAAAATCTGCTACCAAGGCTCATCGACAGAGTCTTACCAAGAGATCCAAAAACAAGCACTTTACTGCTCTTTATAAAGAGGCTCTCAAAGCATTTGAGAAAGTAGTTGCTTCTGGAGCAAAGGATGTCTCATCTGAGCTTTCTCAACTCTATAGTGCGATCGATACTCTCGTAAAAAAGAATATTCTCCACAAAAATAACGCCGCTCACCGAAAATCTAAAGCTACAAAAGCCGTAGCTAAAGCAGGATCAGCTCTAAATTCAATGGTGAAAAAAGTAGCAGTATCTAAAAAAACAGCCGCGGCTGCTGCAAAAGCAAGTAAAGCTCCAGCTGCTCCTAAGGCAGAAAAGTCAGCTAAAGAGTCTACTCCAAAAGTAGAAAAAGCTCCTGCTGTCGCTAAAAAGCCAGCTGCCAAAAAAGCTCCTGCTAAGTCAGCGAAGTAATGGCTCCAAAAGACAAAAAGATAAATGGTCAGATTCGAGCTTCAGAAGTCGTGGTCATCCTCGAATCTGGAGAAACCCTCGGAAAACTCACTCTAGATCAAGCACTCGACAAGGCCGAAGAGCTTACTCTCGATCTCGTAGAGATCGGTATGCAAAACGGTTCAGTGCTTTGCAAGATCATGGACTATGGTAAATTTCTATTCAAACAACAGAAAAACCAAGCCCATGGGAAAGCCAGCTCCAAGAAAGCGGATCTCAAAACCCTCAAGATTACGTACAAGATCGGAGAACATGATCTCGACATCCGTCGTAAACAAGCTATCAAGTTTGCAGCAGATGGTCATCCTCTCAAGATCATGCTTACTCTGAGAGGTCGAGAAAATCACTTCGTAGCACTCGCAGAAGCTAAAATGAAGGACTTCATCAAATCTCTCGAAGAACACTACAAGACCCAGGATCAAAAACCTCAAAAAACAGGAAATAGCTTTGCGATCATCCTCTACTCTAAAAAATAATTTATGAAACAGAAAACTCACTCCGGCGCTAAGAAACGCGTCAAAGTATCTGGAACTGGAAAGTTCATCCTTCCAAAATCTTGCAAACGTCACCTCCTCGCCAACAAATCAAAGAAAGCAAAGGGACGAAATAAGTATGGATTTGTAGGGACTCCTGCCAATACACGAGCACTTCGACAGTGTCTTCCTAATAGCATGAGATAGTTTATTTTAATATTACCATATGACACGAGTAAAACGAGGAGTCACCTCCCACGCACGACACAAAAAGATCATCGCCCGAGCTAAGGGGTACCGCATGATGAACGGGAATGTATTTTCTCGAGTAAAAAATGCTGTCGCAAAAGCTGGAATGAATGCGTACATCGACCGACGCAACAAAAAGCGAACCTTCCGAAATCTCTGGATCGTCCGTCTCAACAACGCCGTTCGAGCTCTCGGATCTACGTACTCTGAGTTTATCAACCAACTCTATCTCAAACAGGTAAAGCTCGACCGAAAGGCTCTTTCTAATCTTGCTATCTCTCATCCTGAAGTATTTGCCAAGGTAGTTGCTTTCGTAAAGTAGTTTTCTGATACAGAAATAAAAAGATCCAGAAATGGATCTTTTTATATTAGAGAGTCATCCCTATGATCCATTGCTCTTCCCAAGAGTCTAGTATTGAGTTACTCGATCTATCGCCCCATCTCGTAGCCTCCTCCACCCGGTATATTTTCTATCTGAGGA
>JANOQA010000173.1:0-5353 GCA_031422145.1 bacterium
CACGCAGATTCTTTAGTAGCGTGATCCGTGAGTCCAGCACTCTTGTAGATCCAGTTCCCATTTTTCCATTGAGCGAGGACTTCTCGTACATATCCAGTACCATTTGGATTAGCACTACATTCTAAAGGAGAGCTCAGCCAAAGGCCTCCGTTTCCAGTACTCGGAGCAAAGCACTCATATCCTCCTCCGGAGGAGGATCGACAGGTAGCACAATCAGATCCTTCAAGATTACCTGTTCGAGTAGCAAGTGGCATAGGATCAGATGGGCATATGTAGAGAGCACTATTTGCGATACATTGAGCTCCTTCTTTATGATATCCTCCCGTACAATCCCAAGTACAGGCGGTGATTTCTGGAGTATAGGTGTTGGTGCCTGAGACAAGTGTTGCTATGAAAGTACCCGTGATCTCGTTGAGAAAAGTATTCAGTGGAGCTTTCCAAAGTATTTTGGTAGTGTTCGTCCCTACATTGGCACTTCCCGCTCCAGCCCCCTCGAGACTCCAACTCGTCGTGTATTTGTATACCTGGGTCGGGATGCTACTCGCTGGACAAGTCCGCGTCTCCGTCGAGGGAACGCATGATCCGTTGGCAGCCTTAGTATATCCAGCATCACACGTATAGGTACACGCAGTAGCGAGAGAGGGAGTGTACTCGTTATCTGAGACACATCACTGAAGACTCTTATTACAGGTAGTATAGACTACTCCATTGGTATCAGCGGGAGAATCCCAAGTAGAGTACGAGGGCTTTCCGACACATGTTTGATTTTTAGCGACGATATTTTGTCCGTTAAATCGGTCTACGATACTAAATGTCAGTTTTGGCTGAGTATTTCTCCATTTTGGATCTCGATCAGTCGGTTCTACGGCAAATTCAGGCTTAGTACGATCTATTTTTATAGTAAAGCTTTGATTCCTTACATTCCCGCTCGCGAGACCGCTCGGAGTATTGAGATTACTTCAATCCGATGAATAGATAGCCTTATCCTGGAAAAATATTTCTACGTTATAGACTCCTTCTTTTGTAAAAGCTATATTTATAGTAGGATTGGAGGTAGTAGTGAGTTCTCCATTTACGATATACCACTTGAGGGGATTTATATCAGAAGGTGCGTATCATCCCTCATATGCGTCATAGGCTGAAGCCACGAGGGTGACGTTTTGTTGAGTCCAAATACCATTAGAGTATACGGAACCATCTGCATTAGTCAGAGAAGCGGTGATAAATGGGGCTTGATTATCTGGTTTGTAGCAATACGCTTCCCCTCCGCCTCAAAGACCTGATCGTCAGGCATATTGATCCATGAGAAGTTGTCCAGATGGACACTGTGCGGTGTATTCACAAGTATTATTAGTACCTGCATAGATAGGTCGTGGAGATCCATCTGGATTTGGATACGTAAGATATGTTTGATACTCCGAAGCTCCTCAAAGGGCTCATTTACATCCACGAACAACCCGTGTAGGAGATGTTCCAGCAACTCCTCGTACTGCACAATATGTTTCAGTTACTGTTCTCCTATTGCTCCCACTTCCTCGTGTAACAGTCCTTGTTCGAACTTCAAGACATGTTACTGGTCCAGCTAAGGCATAGTCTTCTGTTTCGTAGTGATCTTCACAGGTGGCACCTTCAAGACCAGTTGCCATACATATTACCTTAGGATCTGGTGGACAAAAGGTCTGTCCCGATTCCCAGTCATACTGACATCCTGCATTACCATCTGAAATAGCAGCTGCACAGGTGTATTCTGTTTGATATCCAACAACTCCAGGCCAAGAGATATAGCCTCCATATGCATCAAATCCCCTTCCCGCCGATACGCTCGAAAGCGATCCAAGTACCGCGATCACCAAGAACAAACATTTTACAGAGAAATTTCTCATATTTAGTACGATGAGTGGCTATTGTGATTAGTATGACAGTTGGAGTGTCCCGTACCGGTAGTACTACTATTATGAATACTCTCATTTAATCCAGCCTGTACATTATTCGCTCCGAGTACGAGACCGGAGACGAGTCCGAGAGAGGCGAGGAGGAGGCTCTTTTTGATCGTCTTTCCGTCCTCTTCAGCGATGAAGGAGGTGAGGGATTTTTGTTTTTTGAGGGGCATGGGGCGAGATTTAGAGATATAGTATAGTACTATTTGAGGAGCATTGCAAAGTGAATTCGTATTACGGCATTTCCGAGTTTTTCATCTTTAAAAAATCCCACTCCTGACCAGTCTTCGTTGAGACCATCCGCATAGTCGCTCGATATAGCTGCGTCTACAAGCATCTTTCGATCGAGTTCAGCAAAGAGTGGAGCAAGCTCTGGATCAGAAAGTACGACTTTATAGTCTCCCGATCTGAGAAATTTCTCAAATTTTGCCGCAGATTCAAAATTTTCAGCGAGTTTTGGTCGGATCTTTATGATCTTTTTGTAGTCTTCGAGAATACCCCGAGCAAAGAGGCTCTGGTCTTTGATATCATACGTAGAGGCGAGAAGTCCCTGGTATATCTCCTGGGTGATCCCGAGATCCTTGAGGGCTCGCTGGAGCTTTTCGTAGGTTTGACGTTTGACCGCGTTACTCTGCTCGAGAGAGTTGATCGGTTTGTTGAGAAAGTCATCTATACTTTCTGTATGCTGGATATAGTAGGGATAGTAGAGCTGCTCGAGATAGGATTTATTGGTCTCGAGGAAAAATTTTACACGGTCTGCTTTCGAAGAATCCTTTGAGATCGTCCCGGTAAATTTTTCTGGGATACTTTGGATGTATTCTCCGAGGAGTTTACGAGCGTTTGGATCTGCTACTACCAAGCCATCGGTCTGTACATAGCTCGTGAGCATATCTACGTAGTCAGCCCCACGAGTCTTGCAGACTGTCTGTACCGCTCCGGGGAGATACACATACGTATAGGTACTGCGAGTACTCTCTGGCATCTTTGTACGTATACCATCGAGCTCGGATTTTACGATCTTAAATATACCGGAACTCGGGAAAAGATCTTTGTTTGATATATTATCACAGATCGTCGAGAGGAGCCCCTCTACTCGAGCACTCGTCTCTTTAAACTCTGGAGTCTCAAACACTTTTGGGTCAAGTGTCGCCGTAGAAAGGACCTGGACCGTATCAACAGAAGACACTACTTTTGCAAAACCCGCATCGAGGACTTTGGTTTTCTCATTTTTTGTATACCAGTATATCCCTCCAGCGAGAGCAAGGAGAAGGAGGGTAAGGAGCCCTATGACGAGTGGCTTCTTGGAAGATTTATTTGAGGAAGGTTGCATTGAGGTCGAGGGTTACTAGCTCAGGATTGACGTAGCGAGAGAGACGGAAGAGATTTTGTATAGCGTTTCCATAGACCGGATCGAGAAATTTGGCTCGAGCTCGAGATGACCAAAGTCCCTGATCGGCGTCCGATGGATGTTTTCGTCCGAGATACGAGAGGAGGTACATTTTGAGACGGAGATTTTTGATATCGGATTCAAACTCTGTCCCTCGATCGTTAGATACTTTGGCGATATAGGCATCTACCGTCGCTCGATCCTTAAATATATCTGCCTGTTCGTCACCACGATATTCTCGGTCCATCGGGATCTTGCCATCGAGAGTATATTTCGCTCGTATGGCCGTAAAGTCTTTTTTGATCAATCATCCGAGTCACTCAAGTGAGTCTACTGCATAGTACGAAAAGGTCTTTTTCTCGAGGACTTCTGGAGTGACTTCGAGGAGGAGGAGTGCTTTTTCAAACTTCGCGTTGAGATAGGTGGTGAACTCTGCTTCGAGTTCTCCTGGCTTGTATCCGATCCCTGTTTTATTCCAGTCGTACCTGGGAGAAAGGATAGATACGACTACTCCATTTTGGATATCAAAAAATTGTTTTGCAAACTCAGTATCACTGGATTTGATGAGGGTTATTCGTTCATCGGTGAGCGTCTTTACAAAGGGATTAAACCGCTGTTCTTCAAAATATATCTTGTATTTCTCAGTGAGGAGCTCTTTGTCTCGGAGAGCATTAAAGTCTTTTCGTTTTACCGACTGGACGATGAGCTCGGCTTTTTTCTCATTACTTTTGTTATTTTTTACCCACTCATCCATCACCATATAGGGGATCATCTGATCAAATATATATTTGAGCTCTTTTTCATGATTACCGGGCTTTGCTTTATAGGTAGCAAAGAGCGTATAGATGTCAGTGACAAATTTTTTATACTGTTCGCTTTTGACGAGGTCTGACTCTGAGGTATATCCAGCGGAAAGAGTCTTAAATCTCAGCCGTAGCTCTGCCTCCTCTGGAATAGATACTCCGGCTGATGCCTGGTTGGATGAGGCGATAGAAGCAGTATCTACTGGATTGTAGGCCGAGGGAGGAGGAGTACTGGTAGATCCTGAAGTCGTCATAGGAATCTTTTGAGGCCCCCAAGTACACGACGTAAGTCCAAAAGAGAGGGCTATGACTATACTCGGAGCGAAGAGGAAATTTATTTTCATAACTGAGGGGAAGAGGGTCAGAGGCGACTACATTCTTTTTGAGATTCGGGGAGGGAAAATTTGGTACAGTCAAACGATATATTTCGACGGAAGAGATCGTTCATCTCAAAGAATTCTTGGCATATGGTAGCACCTTCTGCGGGCAAATCAAGACATTCTTTGGGGGTCTTTGCGTTCTGTCCTACGGCCTTGGAAGCATACTTTATACAGAGAGGCCGAAGCGTATCATCCTGAAGAGCTCGGCAATCCATCGGTCTCGCAGAAAATATAGCCACGTTTGAGCGGAGATTGTCTTGACACTTGCTTCGCATTTCATCGTGATGGAGGATATCACACTTTGTTGGGTCGGTCTGATTTTGGATGAGATCTTGAAATACGACGATTTCCGAGAGAGTACGATCGTATATATACTCCCGATAGAGAAAATATGAACTAACGAGCAAAGTACAGCATCCTAACAGATAGAGACCTATTCGTATATTTGAAAAATAGACGAATGAAGGCTGGACTTTGATATCTTGAGAAAGAAGTGGGGATTTTTTAGGAGACATGGGAGTATACTATACAAATATATGAGCGAATATTTCTTGGTATTTGAGACCGTGATCCGTGAGGATGTATGATCCTGGAGTTTCTCGTAGATACCCGAGTTGACGAGCCTGCTCGAGGAGTATATCAAGTCCAGGAAATGAGATAATATTTGATTTTAAGAGCTCTCTATTTCGACTCCCGAGCACGATGAGTCGGCGAGTACGTGCCTCATCGTCATAGTCATAGAGGCTCACGATCGGATCAGTACGTTTCATGTAGGATCCGAGATCTTGGTCTTTATAAAAAGCGGTCTGACCATTGTACGAATAGGCCGACTGGCCAAATCCTATA
>JANOQA010000174.1:0-9530 GCA_031422145.1 bacterium
AAGAAAAAAAATCATGAAATTGACATACACTACTGCTTTGTTTGTAGCAGTTATTTTTTTTGCGTGTAATAAAACCAAAACCACCTTCTGGCTTGAGTTTCTTGATAATTCCGTTCATAACGAGAGAGAAAAAAATAAGTATCTCTCACGTTCTTTCGTCTGCTTGAGATAGAGATAGTATAGGGAGCAATGTACGGAAAGCAAATTTATCTATATACCCCCTATCTCTCGCCTCTCCTCCAGGGTTTTAATGTACAAGAAGGATCACGATCGGCTCTTTCCCAGTCTCTTCAAAAATAAAGTCTTGGACTTTCTTTTCGGCGTACTCTCGAAACTCCGCCACGTCTTGAAATCTCTTGAGTTCGTGAGTGAGTGTCCCATCCAAAAAAGCAGTGATACGATCCTCCAGACCTGGAAACATCTGAAATGTTGGAAATCCAGACACATCCATTTTAAAGAGAAATTCTCCTGGTTTCTTAGCGATAGACACCGCTACGGCTCCGTTGCACTTGAGCTGCTCTCGATCATGGAGATCTTTTTCTTTGGTGATACCCACCATGTACCCATCGACCGTCAGGAGTCGATGCGGAGCAAACATATCCGTCATTCGATGGTCGTTTTTGGTAAATTCAGTGATTTGACCATTTTTCGAAATGATCACATTTTCTCTGGCATACCCCATACCATACGCGATCTTTGCATTGGAGTGGATCATATATGGATATCCATACACCGGCATAAATACATCCGGCTTGATGATCTCGATCATCTGTTTGATATCGTCATGATGCGCGTGTCCTCCTGCATGTACCGCACTTTCTCGGTATTGATAGATACGAGGTCCTTGGGGAAGTATGATATCAAAAAGGGAGGCTACTGACTTTTCATTTCCAGGAATGACCGAAGATGAGAATACTACGGTATCCGTCGGTCGAAGCGTCGTATCTTTAGACTCTCCGATCGAGATCCTCATGAGAGCCGCATATCGCTCTCCTTGAGCTCCGGTACAACAGATGGTGACCTGGTTGTCTGGGAGACGATTGGCTTCTTCCATAGAGATCATCGTACCTGGTTTAGGTCGGGCATATCCGAGCTTAAAGGCGATATCCATATAGTTGTTCATCCCTCGTCCGAGGAGGACGACCTTTCGACCGTATTTTTCACTCGTAGAGATCATGAGCATGACTCGATCGATGATCGAAGAAAAAGTACCCGTAATGATACGATGTTCTGCTTTTTGAAAGATTTCTTCGATAGATCCGACTACATCTGCTTCGGAGATAGAAGATCCAGGAAGATGGGCATTGGTAGAGTCACACAGGAGTGCTCGAACTCCTCGATTTCCAAATGATCCAAGGAGATCGTAGTCCGTACTTGGACGATTTGGGAGAGGTTTTTTATCAAATTTCCAGTCTCCCGTATGGATAAATCGTCCGACGGGTGTCTCGATAGAGAGTCCGACCGAGTCGGGGATCGAGTGGTCTACGGTAAATGGTACGATCTGGAAATTTTCCCCGATCTGAAGTGGGACATTTCGACTCATTCGCTCGAGATTGGTCATGGGAGCGCCCATTTCTGCCTGCTTCATAGCGATCAGCTCATAGGCCATAGACGTCGCAAACATAGGCACGTTTCGTCCGAGCTGTCGCACGATAAACGGTACCGCTCCGATATGGTCGATATGTCCGTGTGTAATGACGATACCAACAACTTTTTTGTCCTTGATATACGAGAGGTCGGGTATAGTACTATTGATCCCATTTTGATACTGATCCGCAAACTGAACTCCCATATCTACGATGAGGATTTCTCCGTTGATTTCAAATCCAGTACAGTTGAGTCCGACTTGTTCAACCCCTCCAAAAGGTATGATACGAAGCGTATCCGGAGGACAAGGGACCGGTTTGAGCTCTTCAAATCCGACCATTTTCTTGTAGGCTTGAACCGGAGTAGTAAAAGGAAAAGCTCGTTTGTTTCTAAATTTTGGTATCGCTATAAAGCTCGCTCCGGGCCCCATACGGTCGGCGACCGCCTCTGATCGGCGATCTTTTTGAAAATACCCAGATCCAGCAGCGGTCTGAGGAGCTGGACGAGGAGATCGTCATTCGGCAGGAGTTTTCCGAGGAGGACGAGGAGGAAGAGCGGCAGGAGAAGACGCTGGTGGGACACTCTGAGTCGCTGGAGCGAGGTCTGCAAAGTCGTCTCCGATTGGTGTTGGTGATGATGTCATAAATGAAAATTAAAGTCGGTGTATAAGAATAATAATAAGGGGGGTTCGTCCGATGGTATCTCGAGTGGCTCGCTCCATATCTTGACGTATGAGTCGGTTGAGCTCTTTGGTCTCGATATCAGGAATATCTTTGAGAGCTACTTCGTAACTCTCTCTCGCCCTCGATATGAGCTCGGAGTGGGCTCATTTTGAGTCAGAGGGCAAGAGATAGCCACGACTCTCAAAATGTACCGAAAAAAGAAGTGTCTGAGTCTCGCTATCCACCAGATAGGAAAATATAGCGACGCCATTTTTCCCGAGAGTCGTACGATTTTCTACGATGTGCACTGGAAGAAACGGCCTTGGAGCACGATTTCGATCGGGCGTCATAGCAAATACATCACTTCCGAGAGCCGCATCGTGCGGACGAGAAGGTTGATGAAATTTTTTACGCTTAGGACTACGAGGTCCTTTTCGGATACTTCAAAAAGACGTTTCAAACATAGAGTCGAGCTGATGCTCGTAAATACCGGTACGCCTTGCAAGACCTGTCGCTATCTACGAACACACAAAGTATAGGAGTTATTTTATGTAAAACAAATATTTATTTGTAGCGATGGGGATCTTGGTAGTATCCCAGAGATAGCTCGGAGCAGGATCTACCGCAAAGTCAGTCCCCTGCCACTGATCATCTATAAATACATATTTCTGGAAAAAAGCATATTTCTCTCGCAAGACCGGAGAAGTACGACTCTCAAAAAATGAATTATGAAATACATAGAGCGAAAAGCTCTCAGCAAAGTCTTCGTATTTGTTGGTCATAGCGTAGCCACTCGGAAAATCTTCGAGTTTTTGTCATTTCTTTTTGGTCTTGAGAGCGATCCAAGATATATCATAAAATATCTCGCTCGGATCTCGACTAAAGCTCCCCGGGAGGAGGTACTCCAGATCGATCACGTGAGCGAGCTCATGAGTAAATACTTTGATCATTTCGCTCTCCGAAGGAATAGTCACGATGAGACTCACTCTCCCCAGAGTCATACGTCCTCGTGGCTCGGATCGCTGATCGGTGATCTCGATCGTGATCGGAGATATCAGCGGTCCATAGGCATTACTCTCGAGGATACGTAAGAGGGTAGCCTTCATGATCTCTGCTTTTTCGAGATCTCGTACCGAAAGCTCAAAGATATATTTTTCTCCCGGACTACTCTGAGGTACGACATCAGCTATGATGATATTTTCTTTCGGAGCTACCGAGAGGACGAGCTCGTCGAGATGCGTATCGAGGAGATCGACTTCTTCTGATATCGGAGTTTCTGAGGATTTGACTGTCGTTGACGACAATGGGTCTCCGAGAGTATCGCCGGGGCGGATCGTATACCAGGCAAATAGGAGCCCTACGCAGATAGAGAGCTCTATCACAAATACCGTCAAAGTACGAGAAAGCGAAGAAGCCGAAGGCGAGGGGTGGTCCATGATCTACCCGCCTACTGAGTATATGAGTCCAACGATCATATTGACGATCGGAAAAGAGAGGAGCATGACGACAAATCCGATGATCCCAAATTTGAGGGAGCTTTTGGCTTTTTTGACACGGTCTTCATCCCCAGCATACATGACGTAGAGGAGTCCCGCATAGACGATCGCTCCGACGGAGAGGAGGGCTCCTATGGCGATGATCTGGTTGGCGATAGCGATGATCTTGTCTCGAGCTCCTCCCTTTATAGTATAGTCATCCTTTGCTGCTTCGATCATACCTTTTGGTTTACATTTTCGAAGGTTCTCTGCGACAGTAGAACCAGAAGTATACACACAAGGGGGGGTACTATTTGAAGAAGTAGTAGAAGACTGATTTTGTGGTAAGTTCGGATTGGATCCTGGTATATATGCAGAACCATCCGAGTTTGTAGAGCCTACTACATTTCATGATATATCTGTAGTCAGACTACTTCCATCTGGGAGAGTATCAGTACATTGTTGTTGATCTCATTCGCCTATACATGCTGCAAATACATTTCCACTCCAGAGAACAGTGAAAAAGAGAAATAACAGAGTACTAAAGACTATTTTTTTCATATTAACTAATAGTAAATCCAAGTACGATCCTCACGACTACGTACGCCATAGGCGCTATGGCGAGCCCTATCCCGACATAAAGGAGAGCGATCCAGGCTTTTTTAAATTCTTCGGGGTTCCCTTGGGCGTTGAAAAGCTTAAATCCGGTATATATCAGTACTCCTACCGCGATGATCCCATAGGCAGAGACGAGATAGACTTGGATTGTTTTGATGAAATTATCTTTGAGGGAGATATTCGTATCCGCTGAAGCACTATTTTTCCCGCCTGATACTTTGAGGAGTTCTTGAGTACTCGCTCCAAATACCGTCGGACTCGCAAGAGTTGCTAGGAGGGAGAAAAAAAGGATACGTATCTGACTGTACATACTAGAGAGTAAGTGAATTGATAGCGTCAATGATCGCATACGCGGCTCCTGAGAGCACGATCCCAACGATACTATACGTAAGGATTTTTTTAGCGGATTTGAGTTTTTCTTCTTCGCCATAGGAGAGTACCGTGAGGATCCCTCCATAGGTGAGAGCGAGGATAGCGAGCAGTCCGATATATTTTATCACTTCTTTGATGATGATAGCTATACCATCTCCGACTCCAGCTCCGGATCTACTTTCAAAAGGGAGTCCTACTTTCTCTGGAGGAGGGAGTGTCGCCGAAAAAGCAGGATCTATCAAAAAGAGAGTGGCGAGAGCGAGAAAGAATACGATAGTTTGTTTTTTCATAATTAACCCGTAGGTGAGAGGATCCAAATGAGCAGCTGTATGATCCCGTACGACATCATAGCTATCACGAGAGCCTGGATATTGTAGGTGATGATCGTCTTTCCTTTCGTAGATCGATCTTCGTCTCCGGCAGAAGTCGCCATAAAGAGGCCCCCAACGATGATAAAGAGGACTGTTCCAGTACTGACGATGATGAGGAGCCACTCAGTGATACGTTTTACCATGAGTGGTATATTTCCTGAACCTTTTGTATAGTCTTTATTGTTGGACGGAGAAATATCATTAGCACTGAATTTAAAATTGGGTGATTTGAGATCGGTTTTTGCCGCAGACGCTGAGGCAGCAGAAGCTTTATCACTTTCTGCATCCATAGAGTTTACATAATCTGCAGCACCTGGATCATTTGAGGCACTATACCCTACGTCTACTGTCCCGACTTGCATAACTAAAATAACCAAGAAAGAGGCAAGAAGAGGGAGAAGGTTTCTTTTCATGTGTTGATGATAGCCCATCTCTCGCGAAACTCAAAATTATTGCAATTCTCGGTATCGGATTATACTTCGAAGTATAACTTTTCTCCTATGAAAATCTTTCTCTCGATCACTCTCAATGGACTCATACTCTACGCCATCCAGTACTTTCTCCCGGAGATCGTAGCCACGGGAGGATGGAAACTCTATTTTGTCGGAGGGGTAGTACTCGGACTTCTCAATCTCCTCGTCCGTCCAGTCCTCAAACTCATCGGGTTTCCTTTCATGATCATTACATTTGGACTATTTATACTGGTGATCAATGCGGTCATTATCCTCCTCCTCGAGAAAATTATCCTCCTCCTTAATATCCCAAATATTGCGTATTCTACGGGTGGCATCGTCAACTTTACAGTTGCTGTTGTTATTTTCACGGTCTTCAATACACTCTATGGCGTCTTTTTCAAGAAATAACTATGACTGAAATACTTCGATATATACTCATTGCAGATAGTGTTCTCCTCTCGCTTCTCATCGTCATCCAGGCAAAAGGTACTGGACTTTCTCTCGCTCCTGGATCAGGAGACTTTGGAAAATTTGAAAAACGAGGTGCTGAAAAAACACTTCACACCCTCACGATCATTCTAGCAATAGTCTTTATTGCTCTGACGACTGCTTTGTTTTTCTTCTCTGCTTAATCTCCTCCTCTCATCGGATATCTTCCGATAGAGGATTTTTTGCTGTTTATGCAACTCTACCACCGTATTAAAAAATACCTCTTCCTCCTCGCTACTTTTTTTTGTATAGCGATTGGTACTCATAGTGTACTCCTCTACCTCTACCATGATGCTGAGATAGTACCAGAGAGGGGTGGAACCTTTCATATAGGGTTTATCGGAACGGCCTCCAATCTCAATCCCACCCAGTATGGAACAGACAATGCCAATGATCTCGCTCTGTCACTTCTCTACCGATGACTACTCCGATATAATGTCGAAAGTCGTCAGATAGAGGGAGATCTTGCCAATTGCGATATCTCCAAGAGCTACGCAGAGGTAAAGTGTATATTTAAAAAGGATTCTGAGTGGAGTGATGGGACAAAAATGACCATAGAAGATGTACTTTCTACCTACTCTCTCCTCGCAGAAACTGGAGTAAACAAACGAATGAGTGGGATCCTCGCAAAATTTGCGATCACTCGAGAAGGAGAAGCTCTCGTCTTTCGAGCAGCGGAAGCTTCGAGCGAATATCTGGAGATCTTTATGCTCCCCGTGATCAAAAAATCAGTCGCTGAAAAATTTAGAAATGGGTCTATTCGTCCCGAAGATGCATTATTTTCTGGACGTTATACCCTCGAAAAACAGGATACTACCAAAGGTATCTCATCGATATTTCTCACTCAAAATCTCAAAGAGTCTCCCTCGAATCTCTATAATCGCATAGTACTTCGCTACTATCCTGATACTGTAAGTCTCGAGAGTTCTCAAGACACGCTCAATCTCGTCATCCCGGAGAGAACTTGAGTAAATCTAACTTCGAGATTTACTCAAGTTCCTCTTTCTTCCCCAAACTTTATTGCACTCTTTCAAAATAGTGAACGACTCAGCGGAGAATTTCGAAAGACGATATCAAATACACTGTACCGATCTCTGGAGACTCGTAGCCTATCGAGCAATACACCAATGCTAAAGAGTCCATTTTTTATCGAAGGCACCGTATTTCAGACGACCTCTACCGGAGAGCTTGACTCAAAAAAGCTTGAGTCACTCGGATACTTTACTCGAGCAAGGCTCGATACACTCTTCCCCATTACTACTCCTTTGAATATCATCCCACTTCCCACTCCTGAGCGCGTATCTGGATCTGGTAGTACGCCATCTCCGGTACCAACTCCCGTCGTCGTAAGTCCAGCCCCAAAAGATCCTCCTCTTGTGAGAGATCTCACTTTCTTTACCACTCCGAGTCGTCTCTCTCCTACCGTTGTTGGTCTGAGTGATGAGATAGTACTTCGAGGATCTGTACCCAACAGCGTAGATAGTGTATATATAGGATCTTATCGTCTGAAAACCTACGTGAAAGGATCCGGCACATTTACGTACCGAGCTCGGCTCGACATCGGAAATCTTCGAAATGGAGAAAATATCTACACTCTTTCATTCGAAACAGCGGGTATTCGCCAAGAAAAGGAAACACTTCGAGTCTGGATGATCTCTGATCCAAAACTTCGAGCCGAAAAGATAGCCTCTCTGACCCCCGTACCAATGACCTCTACCGGTACCAGCGGAGAAGAGTCTGGATCTGGAACAGATCTCCTCGTATCTACGACCCTCAGTGGAGTGATCACCCCCCCGGCGAAACCTACTCCAATACCAACACCAGAGGTTAAGCCCCTTCCTATCGCTGCTCCATCTGATCCAAAATTTCTCTATACCCGTGATAGAAAAAGAGCACAGCTCGTAGTAGCCGCCATCGAAACAGGACCCCATGTTATTGCTGAAAAAGAATTTATCACAAATATCCTTTCTGATAGAGGATTTGAGGTAGAAAACAGAGTTATCTCTCCCGATGCAGAAAGTATCAGAAGCCTCCTCAAAGGCGGGAGCAAGAACTATGATATACTCATCACGGGAGTAAACCTCGGTTTCATGGGAAACTATCTTTTTCCCTATCTTCACTCGGGACAAAGCGAAAATGGTTTTAATTTTTCTAAAATCCGAAACCCAAATCTCGATATCCTCCTGGAGGAGCTTAAAAATAAAGAGCTCTCCCCAGAATCTCTCTGAAGAAATCGAAATAATATTTCAACTATTCTTCAAAATGAAGCAGTGTTTCTCCCGCTCAGTGAATCCCCAGAAAACTATTATATAGACTCAGGAGTACGGGACTTCTGAGCTCCAAGTTGGCTTCCAAATCTTCAGTCTCTCTCTCATTATATCGCACGATCGTATATAGATACGACGTATATCGTATCTTTTGAAAAAAAGAGTATTTCTGGATTTTGGGATTTCCTTCAAGCACAATTTTCCTCTTCTGTTACTCCACTTCCATGAGAGACGCCCTAGTTATACCAGCCTGGGAAGTGGCAAGCTCAAATACCGCTATAAAGGTATTCAATTTTTTACCGTCTCTTCTCTCTACTATATATCTTTCGCTGATCCTCCTGTATCAGGTAGCATGGAGCTCTATCTCTCTCTTTGGAGGGAAAGATATATTCTTTAAAATGGTAGTAGATTTTGTACACGCATCATACTTCTTTGAGGTAGCGATCGTTGCTGTAGTATTCCTCTTCCTCTATCTTTTGATCACTCCTATTGCAGAAGGAGGACTCGTCGCTTTGATAGACCGAGCTGACCGAGGAGATGCTCTCGCTGGAAGTGCCGGATTTGGGATCACACGCGGACTCAAATTTTTCCTTCCGATCTTTGAAGCCAGTAATATCACCGCCCTCTTCAAGCTCCTTTCGATCATTACCTTTAGTCTTTTTCTGGTACGACTTTTCGGGATAGAAAATATCTGATATATTGCGATAGTCATGGGACTCTACTTTCTCATAGCGGTGCTGATAAATATCTTCCTCGCCTATACTCGGTTTTTTATAGTGATCGAGGAGCGAAGAGCCTTCGATGCTATTACGGCTTCGGCAAATATGGCCCTGGAGAATCTCGGAGTCACTATAAAGCTCTATACGACGCTCTTGCTCGTCTACGTACGAACTATACTTACGGTATGTATCTTTATACTTTTCCCATTTATTATTTCAGCTATCCTGACGTATGCTGCAGTTGCCTGGGTCAAGATTATCCTACTCTCCGTACTTTTGATCATGGTGGGTATATTTATGGTTTTTGTTTCCCATCTCAATAGTGTCCTAGAAATCTTTGTAGAAACTCTCTGGTACCGAGCCTACAAAGACAATAAATCCAGAAGTATTTCTGCTGAAATTTCTCACGATCATACGGGAGCCGAGACACATCATGCATAAAATCAATATCTACTAAAATCCCCCCAGAATTTCCAATCTAATACCCAAACTCTAACCTCAGCTGAGAGGAATTT
>JANOQA010000175.1:0-10099 GCA_031422145.1 bacterium
ACCTACCGCCAATATTCAGACGAGCTCTGTCAATATACGCCTCAATGCAGGGGTAGTCGGGGATCTCGTAGGCAATCTCAATACTGCTTCCAATATCCTCACTTGGAGTTATGATACACTTCGTCCTACTACAACTCTCACAGCGATCACTCCCGTAGCTCCTATCATGACGAGTGCAACGGGATCATTTCGACTCACTTCTCCTGAAAATATATTTGGAGTATCTACCGGAAGCCTAAACGTGAACTCCACTGGATGACTCCTGACCTCGATCACGGGTACTGGGACGACGTATACTATCGTATTTACCCCGACTCCTCTCACAAACTCTGGAATATTTCGAGTCAATCTCCCGATCAATACCGTACGAGACCGAGTAGGACTCCTGAACACCACCTCCAACACTCTCACCTGGAACTATGATACCCGTCCTCCGATCGTCACTCTAAACGGTACTGGGGTGATCAACATAGCCAATACCAGTAGCTACACCCTCTCTGGATCATGTAGTGAAAATGGTCGAAATGTCACACTCACCCTCGATAGTATCACGACTACCTCACCCTGTACGAGTGGATCCTACTCCAAGATTTTTAGTACGGCAAGTGCGGTCGATGGGACGATCTCTCTCGATATCTCTCAGACTGATCTCGCTGGAAATACCGGGACGATCAGCTCGAGTATTATCAAAGATACCGGAGTCCCAACTGTGGGTATCGATACGCTCCCGCTCATACAAGCTACGACCGCCACTGGATATCTCGTGACTGGACTTTGTAGTGAAAATACTCGTCTCGTATCGCTCAGTGTGACCGATGGAGTACTCACTCGATCCGCAAATATCACTTGTACCGGAGGTATCTACTCAGGATCCATGGACGTATCGAGCTTGAGCGAGTCTCTCATTACTTTCACGGCTACCCTCGAAGATCGAGTTGGTAATGCGGCAACTCCGAGCGTACGATATACCTCAAAAGATACCGTCTATCCTGGACTCTCCCTCACGGCTACTTCGCCGGTAAATATCGCTAATGTAAATCTCCTTCCATTTTCCGGACTTTGTAGTGAAAATACTCAAACTATCCTTCTCATGGCTGGGAGTCAGAGCGGATCTATCGCCTGTACTTTTGGATCATTTTCTGGAGCTCTCGATCTTTCAAGTCTACCAGATGGTAATATGACCCTCACTGGAAGCCACCGAGATACAGCAGGAAATACTACTCTTCGAGCTATTACGCTCATCAAAGATACGATTCGTCCGAGCATATCCCTCATGAGTCTTTCCTCCACCGGAGTGACGCAGAGTGGATCGATCATGATATCTCTCGGGGGATCAGAGTCACTACTCTGACTCTCAAATACTGGAGTCACTGCCACAGGTGGTACGATCTCCAGCTTTCTCACTACGGCGTCAGGAGCTACTTTTGTACTCACTCCTACATCAAATATCCAGTCTGGAAGTATATCAGTCTCCTATACTCTGCCGAGTACGACTGACTCAGTCGGAAATCCTTCGCTCTCCTCCAATACTCTCAACTGGAACTATGATACGCTCTTGCCGAGTATCACGCTCTCTTCGGACTATCTCCCATCCGTAGTACTCTCTGGATCGGTCCTCGTGACTATCACTCCAAGCGAGTCACTCCTCTCAGTAGGAAGCGGGGGTCTCTCGATCGTAGGAGGAGTACTGGCGAGCTTTACTCAGAGTGGAAGCCTCAGTAACTATCGAGTCATGGCTCCGTCCAATACTCAAAGTGGATCACTCCAAGTCACCTTTGACACTGGATCTCTCACAGATCTCGTCGGAAATCCCCTCCTCGGTCAGACTACCAGATCATGGAGTTATGATACTCGATTCCCTACACTTGTCTCGCAATCTTGGACCGCTACGGGGACGACCGCTGTAGGATTTACCGCACGACACTCGTTTGTCTATGATGAAGGAGTATCAACTACCCTCCGGGTATTTTCTGGAGCTACCAATATCCTCACTCGAAACCAGACGAGCTCCGGATCAAACCATACACTAGATAACACTGTATTTTCTCTCGATGGAGGAAGAAGCTATACCTACGAAATCCTGGCCGCAGATCGAGTCGGAAATACGATCACTTCTACCGGAGGATTTTTAGTACCTCATGATAGCTCTCCGGATAGATTTGGATTTGGGTCGGTCAATACCCCCCTACTCGCCAATCCTGTATCATCCAGCACCGGTATAGTCACGGGTATCACTGGATCTATCCCGGTATCTATCGTCGGAGGACTCTATCAGATAGATAACGGAGCACTTACCAGTCTGCCTGGATCAGTATCGAGTGGAGCGATCATCACGCTACAACTCACCTCAGGTGGAACAGTCGGTGAGATCCGCACAGCGACTCTCTCGCTCGGAGATCTTCAGATCCCTTTTTCTGTGACGACTATCTCGACCGGGGCGCCGATCCCGAGTAGCGGTGGTGGAGGAGGAGGCGGTGGGGGATCATCGTTTACTATATTTGGACCGAGTATCTCTACTCCAGTCAGTACCATCGATACGGGGAAAAGTGTCTCTGGTGGAGCTACTATCAAAAATCCTCCCGCCCTTCCTACTTGTACGGTCTACTCTACTATTCCTCGTACTCTCAAGGCGAGTGATATCACGGGACATTGGGCAGAGATCTCGATCCGAAAAAGTCTTTCCAAGGGATATCTCCTCAATACTCGATCTGTACAGCCAAATAGTGGTATGACTCGTATAGCATTTGTCAGTTTTCTTGCGAGAGTATATCCATGTGAAGGATTTGGAGTAGCGAGTAAACTCTCTTGGTCCGATGTACCAAAAGGCAGTACTCTCGAAGAAAATCTCAAAAGATTTGCAGCAAAGGGATGGATGAATGGATCTGGTGGAAAATTCCGACCAAATGACCAAATCACTCGTCGAGAGGCTCTCGAGGTGATCGCTCGAATACTCGGCATACCCGCATCGAGCTCTGGAGTATCTCAGTTTGGAGATCTCCAGAAATGAGATCCATCAACCGGTCGTATGAACGAGCTTCGTGCTCGTGGGATCCTATCTGGTGGAAATCTCCGACCTAATGCACCGATCACCGTCGCAGAAATCATGAGCTCTTTTGATACGGCGTTCTGGGGAAAATAAGAAAACTCTCTCCGACTCCCCCTCAATATTTGAAAGATGGGCTGATCTATGATACGCTAAATAAGCCATGCCCATGTCGGGCAGAAATTACCCCGACATTGGGGAGAAAGTAGAGAAGAGTATCATGGCTACAGTGAAAATTTTGAGTGGTGGGCGACCTTTGACTAATACTCAGATTCGAGCTAGTACAACTGGTAATTTCGGATCATGGGAATCGACCACCGACCGAAATGGTGAGTGTCACTTCAGTGACAACGCTAATCGTGTTCGAATCGAATATAAGGGAGCATATCGCTGGATTCAGATCGGCGAAGTTCAGTCGTCCTTACGAGGGAATATCACCGTTTCAAATTGAAACTGGTGACCTCTCACACTCAAAAAAGCCCCCAGCGATGGGGGCTTTACTTATATCTGTCAGATTTCTTTTACTTCATATTCTGAAGATACTTTCGGATCATAAGATTTTGAGCTTTTGTTCCTCGGTAGTTCTGGATACCGGCTTTCTCAGCGAGCATCTTTCGATCTTTGAGCCAGTTGTAGCCCATTTTCTTGGCGAGACCTTGAACCGTGAGCTTTGAACTATCCATCATCATAGTATCTTTCTTCATCATCATAGCGTCGTCTTTCTTCATCATTGTATCTTTCTCCATAGTCATGGTACCATCCTTCATCATCATAGCTTCGTCTTTCTTCATCATGGTATCACCAGCTTGCATTTCCATAGCAGATACAGCGAGAGTCGAGAGTGCGAGAGTGAGAGCTACTCCAACGGATATAATCTTTTTCATAAAACCAAAAAGTAATGGATAACGTGCGTTGCACCTCTCTAGAATATCCACCAAGATTAAGAAGAGATTAAGATCGTGATATTTGTACGGTCGTACCGACTCCGAGAGTGCTCTCCAGAGATATTTGCATTCCATGGGCGAGGACTATCTTCTGAGTAATCGAGAGTCCGAGGCCATATCCAGTATTAAAGGTACGAGCGGCATCTCCTTTAAAAAGTCGATCAAATACATACGGAAATTCCTCCGCAGGTATACCCACTCCTCTATCTCGAATAACGATCCGATCAGTATCGACGAATATATCTACGATATCCGTAGAGTATTTAAGAGCATTTTGTACAATATTAAAGAGAGCTATGGAAAAAAGGGAGGGATCTACATTCCAGAGATTTCGATCTTTTTCTACGAGAGCGAGTCGGTGGGCAAAATCTCAAAAATTTACAAAAAGATCTTTTGGATAGATATCCGACTTTTGGAGATCTCCGGTCGTATGCAGCAGGAGAAGACTCTCCGACATCCGAGCCAAGTGATGAATGAGGGGGAGAGAAGCCTCTATGGCGTGATATGGATCAGCGATCTTGCCGACTTCGAGGGTACTCTGGATCTCAAAAAGTCTATTTTTGACTTCATGAGCCATATGATCACTAAAATTTTCCAGAGTGCGAGTATGTGATCCAACTCTACGAAAGAGGTGATCCATACTCTTTCCGAGGGCTACAAACTCATCTCGAGGATTTCATCGGATATATTTCTCCATATCAGGAGGCGTGACTCCATCAAAAGACTCGGCAAGTTTTTGGAGTCCTCGTACCGGTCAGAATGCGATATAGGTAAACGTAGCTCCGAGGAGTACTACGAGAGCGAGGGTTCCCCAGGATACCCAGACAAATACTCGAGCTTGTTCGTATTGGGCTCCTACGATATCAGTGACATCCTCGGCTATGATGAGTTTTGGTCCATCTTTGATACGTTCTTCATAGGCGATATAGTACGCACCTCAGATCTCAGAGATAGAATCCGTAGATATATTTCATTGAGTAAATATTCCTTGCTGTTCTTTCACTGAGCCATCATCCTGCAATACTCGATAGTTGGGAAATTTAGATTTGAGATCTGACTCCATCGTCATACTGGCCATAGAGGCTTGCATGATCTGCATCTTTTTAGATTTCCAGACTTTTTCTGCTACTGAGAAAAGTATCTGACTCATGATAAAAAGTACGAGACTCACGAGTACGACAAAGACGATCGTGATCTTGGTACGAGTCGTGATCGGGTTATACCATTTCGAGGACATATCCTTGGAGTTTTATGGTGTGAATAATATTGATACCGAGTTTCTTTCGAAGATACGCCATATGTACATTGACCGTATCGAGTGAGTCCATCGCTGAGCTATCAGCATCCCAGACGGACTCATAGATGTGATCTCGAGACACTATCTGACCTACGTTTCGTAGCAAAAATACCAAAAGATCAAATTCCTTCGGCGAGAGTGAAATAGATCGTGCCTCGACTGACACTTTCATACGTGAGAGATCTACGAGGATCGGACCGTAGGTGAGACTCGTCTGAGTCGTGAGAAGATCTCTCTGGCGAGAGAGAGAGACCGTCTCTCCTGAGGATCCTCGACCTATACTCCGCACCACTCGGAGACGAAGCTCCTCAAGATCAAAAGGCTTCACGAGATAGTCATCTGCTCCGATCTCGAGCCCCTCGATACGATCGATCGTCTTGCCCAGGGCGGTGAGAAATATGATGGGAGTCTGGATTTTCTGAGTTTTTAGGAGTCTCGCGAGCCCCATACCATCGAGTTTTGGCATCATTCGATCGAGGATGATGCAGTCAAAGTGGGTAGTCTTGAGAGCTTCATAGGCGGCCTCTCCGTCATGACACTGGAGACAGGAATATCCTGTATGCTCAAAGTAGAGAGCAATATTTTTAGTAATGATCGGACTATCGTCGACGATGAGCAGGTGCATATTGATATGGTATCTCTCTCGAGCTATGATCCAAATGTAAATGCGTGCAGTCCTGCGAGACTATCGAGCTCGAGGGTCACAACTGCATCTTTCTCAAATTTATCAAAGCTCGCTATATGATACATTTTGTCTCCAGTGAGTGAAATAGATCCATTTTGGATATCTGGAGAGAGATTGATACGGTTTCCATCAATTGATACTTTGAGTTTTCCAGTAGTATTTCCCGATATGACGAGATAAACATCTTTTGCATCGACTCGGATCTGGAGAGTACTTCATTTTTGTCACTCGATTCGTTCGTTTTTAGTGTTCCATGAGCCACCGAGAGTGACCTCTCCGCTTTTAATAGGACCAGGAGTATATATCTTGGTACCGAGGCCATATGCTGAGTTGACGATAGAGTCGGCTCGAGAGTACCCAAGATACGTTTCTTTCGTGGTATTCATCTTTGATGATACGACTGGATTAACCGTAGTAGTAGGACCCGTCGTCCCGAGGAGATACTGGATCACCTGCTCACTCTCTGTATACTCTCCTTCTCCAAAATGAGAGTGTCGGAGCTTTCCTTCTCGGTCGATGAAATACTTCGCGGGCCAGTATCTATTTTCGTACGCATTCCAAGTTTTGTAGTCATTATCAAGAGTGATCGGATACTGAAGTCCCGCATCGGTGACGGCTTTTTGAACATTCTTTGGATCTTTTTCAAAGGCAAATTCTGGAGCATGTATCCCGAGGATCACGAGTCATTGATCTCGGTATTTTTTGTCCCAAGCTTTCAGATATGGAAGAGTTCGCTGACAGTTGATACACGAGTAGGTCCAGAAATCTACGATCACCACCTTCCCTCGGAGACTCTTGAGGGTAAGAGGATCCGAGTTGATCCAATTTTGAAGTCCTATGAGCTCGGGAGCATCTACTGTCCCGTCATAGGCGAGATCAAATGGGGGTTTGATCGGTACAGATATGGGAGTTGAATTTTCTGAAATATTTACTGATGGTTTTGCGTTTCCAAATCCACTTCCTACTGGAGCATCTTTTTCGAGAAGTCGTTGTTCGAGCTTCGTGACATCAAAGAGCCCGCCTTCGAGGAGTCCTTGCTCGATTTTTTTGTCGATACCCGTCGCTAGGGCGAGTCCGACAATGATAAATAGAACCCCAAGTCATCTTCGAAAAAGTCATTTTGGATCGGCGGCCCATTTGAGCTTTTTGATGAGTCGTTGTCCAAAGAGAGAGATCAAGAGAAGGACTAGTCCGAGTCCGATAGAGTAAGCCATGAGGTAGGTGATCCCGAGTGTAAAGCTCACTGGCAAAACAGTCGCTAAGATAAGTGAGTACGTCGGTGAACAACTCGAAAATACGGGTCCAAGGGACAATCCCGTGAGGATAGCTCCTATATATCCCGTCTTTTCTCCCGAGTCTTGGAGTTGTTTTTGACTTTGTCGCTCGAGTCCAGTGGCCTCGGCGATACGAGTCCAGATAGTTGGAAATAAAGTAATGATTCCGAGTCCAATGACGAGTCCTCCAGAGAAATATGTAAAAAATATCGGGGAAACTCCAATCAGGACCGTACTCACCTTGATCAAGAGAGTAAATCCTATGATCGAAAGTATGAGTGAGAGAGTGATCACGTAGGGTCGATACTTCCCTCCAGAGAGAGATCCTCCGACGATAACCGGGAGGAGAGGAAGTACACAGGGAGCGAGTATCGTGAGAATACCCGAGAGAAATGAGACAAGAAGGAGGGTCATACAGAAAAAGAAAGAATACTTTCCTACTCTAATCCAAGAGATTAAGAAGAGGTTAAGGTTCTCGCTTTAGCGAATATATATACCTCTATCTGAAGCTATCCGAGTGATCTAATCTTTACGATCTCCCGTCCCACGAGCTGATCCGGACGACGATAGACGAGGGTGCCGTATTTGGTGAGTTTGAGACTCGGAAGCCCCTGAATGAGTGGTATAGATTCAAACCGCTCATTTCGCAGTACTTCAAAAAATTCCGAAAAATATATCGCATCTCGAGGTACTTCCCAGCAGGGTATACTGATCACGATCGTACCAGAAAATGCGGACTTTCGTAGGGCATCAAACATACTTCGATAGATATCGAGGAGGCGACTTTTCTCTATCTTGACAGCATCAGGAGTCATAGTTCCTTTGGTAAATACTCGCCCGAGGTAGCCCTCCGTGACGATATGAGTGACGTCAGAAAACTGACTGAACTGGTCGATACGACGAGCATCGAGTGTCTCGATCTGACTCGTCGCCTCTGACCCTATGACGGGCAGATACTCTGATACGCTCTTTCCAGTAGCTTCGGTCATAGCGGGCTCGATATCTGATCCATAGACTCGACTCGCTCCCATCTGGATCGACTCGATGAGGACCGTCCCGAGTCCACAAAATGGATCATATACTCGAGCTTCGCTCGGTGACACTGCACCCAGAGCAAGATTGATCATCGTCTGAGCGAGCTTGGGAGGGAGCATCCCGACCTGCATATCACGAGTCTTACCGAGGTCCCTCGCCGAGTACGCATCGATATCTTGGATAGCGATCGTCGCCGCGAGATAGTACTCCCCCTCGAGTGAGAGGAGAGCATACTCTCGAGCGTCTCGAGCAAGGTGCTCTTTTTTGACGACGGCACTGACGAGATTTTTATCGTCCTTGTTGACGAGTCGGATAGAGTGTCATTTGGCTTTCCAGTCCTTTTTGAGGCGAAGTCCCATCTGGAAAAGTGGCATTTGCAGAGGTTTGTCATCCGCTCCCACTGATCCAAAAGCTCCGAGCCCAAATGTGACTCGCTCCTCCATCGGAAAGTCTCGAGCGAGAGCGAGGACGAGTCTCGGGAAGTCTTTTGGGTCTCGCATCTTTTCGATGACTCGAAAAGCTCGCACGACTCATCCGAGCTGTCCAAATATACGAGTGACTTCGACCGAGCTCTCGACGAGAGCGAGGGTCTTGGTAGATCTTTGGATAGATCCTATCCCAAATATAGATTCGAGTTCGGCGAGGGAGAGTTTCCATTCGCGACCGAGTTCAAAAGCGTAGAGCATAGGGGTATATTTGTTAAGAGTTTGTTGGGAGTTTGTTGGGAGTTTGTTGGGAGTTTTTATTTACCACAAAGACTTAGTGAGTCTATCATATCTAGATATAGAGTAATTATTTGTTGAAAATTGTTAACCGAGATAAGTAATATTCTCATCTTTTGGGGCTCATAAAAATACCCTCATCTTTCAGTGTCTTAAGGATAAATCGAATAGTTCATCGTGACGCATTTGGAAATAAGTTATAGGCTTGAGTAGTTGTCATATGACCACCGTTCGTTTTTGCGAAATCTAAAAAAACTTGTTTTTTTGTATTCGTAAGGGAATACGACTGTAAATAATTCTTATCCAGTAAATTATTGCTCTGAAAAAACGATTTTCTGATCGAGACCTTACCTGAGTTACTATTTTCTTTTATATATTCTTCTACCTTACTTCGTTCGTCCAAATCTAGACTTACATTATTAGATGTATTACGAATTCTGTCCAGAATCATTATTTGCTCTAGTGTAAGGTCGCTTCTATGGATAAGGGCTTTAGCAAATTCGGTATCTAAAATAGATCCGGATAGAGTAAACTCAGTTCTGTCGGAGAGAAATTCATGAGTTATAGGAAGACTCTTTCTGTATTGAATTTCATATATCTTCTCTAGTCAGCGTCTTTCACGCTCCATGAGTTTCATTTTCATGAGAAATCAACATAGGCATGGATACGCATATTCAGACACATAGTTTTGTATCAATACTTCTGATAAATTTGCTCGAAAGTTTCCTGGATTTCTAAAAGAAAGCTTATCCGGTGATTGAATTATTTCATTCCAAAGAGGAATCTCCCAATCTCTATGAGCGAGTGAATTAACGACCATTTCTTCTATGCTTTTTTCATCGTATTGTCGGGTATCCTCACGAAAAAGAGAGAGATCTCCTATGGTTACATTAAATCGATTGATAATCTGACATAATTTAGATACAGCGATCAAAAGAGGTGGCTTTAAAGGTTCTGCCAGCCTCTCTTCAATAGCATTCTTTTTATCGATATATAACCATGATACCAGACAACTATCGGGTGATATATATTTTATTACTGATTCATAAATTCACAGGAAGAGCAATGCAGTATTATTTACCTCTCATTTCTCATTACC
>JANOQA010000176.1:0-6655 GCA_031422145.1 bacterium
GAAAGAAACAAAAGTTCTAGAAATAGGATTCTGAAATGGATATTTTGCATCCTTTTGTCATACAAAGGATATCAAAGAGTATACGGGTATTGATATGGACGATGCCTACAAAACCCATCTCGAAACTATACTCCCTGAGTATACATTTATTATCGGGAATGGAGCTGAGTTTCTCGAGCAGACTAGAGAAACGTATGACATCATTTTTATGTCTCATGTATTTGAGCATCTTCCTCGAGATCTCGCTGATCGTACGATCTCTGGAATGTATCAAAAACTCAAACCAGAATGATCTTGGATAAACTATATGCCAAATGCTGACTCCCCGAGAGCAATGACTTCCAGGTATATAGATATCACTCACCAGACTCTCTATAACGCCAATTCACTCGAGCAAATATTACTTACAAATGGATTTATATTTTCCCAGGTGAGTCACTATAATACTACCCCTGCAGTACACTCATTTTTAAAGAAAGTATTTCATATAATCCATCCGTTTTTTCTCCTTCTGACTCGAGCCTATAACTACGGTATGGGGTATATGTTCCCCCGAGTATATACTACTGAAATACTCTCTATCATTACAAAATAATTTCACTCTTGATTCCCGTATGAAAGCAGATTTTACGAGATTTTTCGATCAGATTCTCCGTCCGTTTATCGGTACAGGTATAGGAAACTATTTTCCATTTAAAGAGTGTATCACTCTCTATGCTCGTTTCTCAAAAGGAACTCATAGATTTACTATCAAGAAAACAGCCTATGACTTTATGCTCGAGCTCGAATCAGGAAAACTCGTAGATGAAATGATTATAAAAAATGGGATATGGGAAAAAGGCGTCTCTGATACTATCTCGAAATATCTGAAAAAAGGTGACACCTTTGTCGATATAGGTGCTAATATCTGATACGACACCCTGCTGGCATCAAAGATAGTTTCTGATAGAGGAAGTGTATATGCTTTTGAACCTTCGAACAAGAACTTTCAGAGACTCGAGAGAAATATCGCACTCAATGATAGGATTAATATCAAGCCTCTGCAGATAGCGATAGGGGATAGAGCTGAGAGTCTCGACATATACTACAATGACTTTAACCCAGGAGAAACCTCTCTAGTTCCCGGATCGAGGAGTACCTCAACTCTCGATGAGAAAGTAAATATCGATACTCTGGATACGCTCCTCAGAGATGAGAAAATCGATATGATAAAGATGGATATAGAAGGGTTTGAACCTCAGGCATTTAGATGAATGCAGTCGATCCTCGAGAAAAACAAAGATATAAAAATCATTTTCGAATTTAGTCCTCTTCTCTATGCAAAGACACCACAAGAGCAATTACGGATATCGCTCCAATTTCTCTGAGATCTCGAAAAGAAAGGATTTCATCTTTATGAGATAGATCATCATGCAGTCGAAAACTTGGAGGATCGAAGGATATGATCTCTTGATACATATATACAGTGATTTTTTGGATGAAATAAGCTCCAATCAGATATTTTTTGTATACGATGAAATTTATAAACCTTTATACATATGCCTAGAGTCTCTATCATCGTTACTACGTATAGACACGAGTCTTTTATAGAGAGAACACTGCAATCTCTCCTCGATCAGACGTATACTGACTTTGAAATCCTTATCGGAGATGACTCTCCAGATGAGAAAACCTGGCATATTATAGAATCTTTTATAGAGAAACATCCTGGCATCATACGAGCCTGGCATCATACTTCAAACAAGGGTATTGTGGGGAATATGAATTTCCTCCTCGAGCAGGTCCATAGTAAAAGCTCGTATATAGCTTTTCTTGAAGGAGATGATAGATGGAGTCGAAATTACCTTGAGAAGAAACTCAATATCTGGAAAGACTATCCAGATATTGGACTTATATATAATGAGCTTTCTACGATCGATCAATATGATACTGTCATTGAGCGGCGATTTATTGCTCCAAGAACGAGAAAATGGTACCAAAATGTGACGGATACTATCTGAAACTTTCTGGTGAGTGATATGGTCTGCTTCTCATATAGCACCCTTATGGTACGCCGAGAGGTAGTAAAGAAAATTCGAGACTTTGATCGAAGTGATCTTATGGGATCAGAGTCTGACTTTTGGATGCAAATAGGGAGTATATACCCAATATATGGCATCTCAGAACCTCTAACTTACTATCGTAGACATACCCAAAATACCAGTAAAAACCTCAATAAAAGTATCTCACATTTTGAGTTTCTTATACGAGAGTATCAAAAACATAATTTTATTGATGCTCTCATTTTCAAGAAAATGGAAATTATAGTCAGCATGATGCGAGCCTTCGCAGAGGTCCAAAATAGAGACTTTCTATGAGCTCTACGTTGTATCCTGCAGTGCCTCTCTTATTCGTGTTGGCATTCTATGATTTTAGGATCGCGAGCTCTCTATTATCGCCTCGTTCGTCCTTTTGTATTTCGTGTGTTTGATCTCTAGTATATGTGAGAAAAGATTAAGATCCTGAATTTCAATCATATCTGAGGACGTACCGGCTCGGCACGCTTTATCGAGACACTCATGTCTGGCCTGGATTCTGAGAGATTTGAATACCATACGCTGGTTGGATACGCTTTTGCACCACAAGAACAGACGACTAGTATATATACCACCAGGAACTCCTGGTGGTATAGAAATTTCAGATATAAAGGAGCTGTTGGATGTAACTTTTTTTTGGACTGGATGACTCCAGGTGGTATAGATTTTGAGTATCTTCGGAAATCTTCTGTGTATCAATCCGCCAACATTATACATCTCCATTGTATTCAGGGGGGATACTTCGACTGGAAAATACTTCCCCTGATAGCACGTGAAAAGAAGATCGTCATGACGCTTCATGATGACTGGATTGTCAGTGGAAATGACCCAATTAACCTGTATCATCCATATAAAACGCAGCATCAATATCAAAAAAGAAGCACACTCCTCCGAGACATTCCTATATCTTATATTGGAGTATCCGATTGGATAACCAATAAACTTAAAAATGATAACATTCTCGGAAATAACTCCGTAAAAACTATCTATAACGGTATTGATACCGATACTTTCTATACAAAAAATCGACAGGAGAGTCGGCAGAGGTTAGGTTTGCCAAAAAACAAAAAGATTATCATAAGTCTTGCTGGGAGTGGAGGAAAGACTACCGCAAAGTGACTTGGATTTGTAGAAAAAATTATAGATCAAAAAAAGGATTCTGGAGAGTACTTTTTCGTGACACTTGGAAATGCCGAAAGGAAGACGGTAGGTACCCATCTCCTGGAAGAATCATATGTTTCCCCGGATCGAGTCGTAGAGTATTTTAG
This sequence comes from bacterium, assembly GCA_031422145.1. GTDB lineage: Bacteria > Patescibacteriota > Gracilibacteria > BD1-5 > UBA2023 > JANOQA01. The sequence goes on from JANOQA010000176.1 coordinate 3,344, forward strand.
TGCTGCAGATATGTTTCTGTATCCGACTCTCATGGATTCATTTGGTCTGATCATTGCAGAGAGTCTTGCCTGTGGATGTCCCGTAGTTTCGTTTGATACCGGAGGTGTCAAAGAGGTTATTGAGCATACAGTAAATGGCTACGTAGCTCAGAGGTGAGACATGCAAGATCTTATAACAGGTTTTGACTATGTGGAACAATTCCTCTCCAAGGAACACATTACAATGAATCCTCTTTTTACTCAGGATCGTCTTGTGACAGAGTATGCAGCACTTTACGAAAATATTACTCTTTAAGTAGAGAGCTACACCACTCAGAACCAGTAGATTTTTGAGCCTTTTTCCCCATAAGCCAAAAAGGAATACGTTCCAGGCTATCTATACTATCTTGTCTCCCTATGAGAGAAAGAAAGGGGTATACTACTTTTCTCATACATTCCCATCCAATTACACAAGTTGCATAGCGAAATGCATGTGTTTTATATACTTGAGATATCGTATTTTGGGTGAATTGAAACCAGCGATAGCTATAATTTTCAGCACCCTTTCTAATACGATGAAATGTGAGAGCTTCCTCGATTTCTTGTATTTGATTTGAAGATTGAGTCAGAATATTTTTTTGAAAGAAAGCATCTGTCATATATGCTATTTCCTCTGGATATCTTGCGTCTGTCCTTCGAAACATGAGAGATGGATGAATAACATATCCTTTTCCCCGGCCAATAAGATATTCAAAATAGAACTGATCTCACTCATAGTACATGATACTTTTTGTTCCACATGCTATAAGATTTGCGTGAGTATCGAGCAACTCTACCTGTCTCTCGATCTTCTCTGTATGCCAAAAATCGTCATGATCTTGGATAGCGATATACTCTCATTTGGCTCGATCGAGGAGCTCGTTGAGTCCACCGTAGGGACCTTTATTTTCTGATGAGACAAAGTATCTCACTCGAGGATCAGAAAAACTCTGGATGATTGTTTCGATCTCTCCGTTTGGAGCATTATCCCAAATGAGGATTTCTAGGTTTGTATATGTCTGATCGAGTACACTCCGAAGAGTGGCCACAAATACCTCTCCCGGAGAAAAGCAGGCAATACACACCGAGACAAGAGGAGATTTTGAGAGCTCACTTTTCATTATTTCACGGTTACGCTTTTTGCTAAATTTCTCGGTTTATCTATATCTCGCCCCAAGAGTTTTGCTGTATGATAGGCAAATAGTTGACTCGCGATCGAGGCAATGATCCCATAAAAGTATGGATTAGAGCTCGGTACGATGATATTCCAATCAGCGATAGAGATAGGAGTCTCCGCTATGGCGAGGACTTTTCCTCCACGAGCTCGGATTTCTTCTATGGTAGAGAGGTTTTGACGGTAGTTGGTATCGTTCGGGATATATATCACGGATGGACAGTGAGCGTCTATGAGAGCGAGAGATCCATGTTTGAGCTCTCCAGCTGGGATAGCGTGAGCATGAGCGTAGGTGATCTCCTTGAATTTGAGAGCTCCCTCGAGGGCTACGGCGTAGCTACTCCCTCGTCCGATAAAAAAGAGATGGGAATACTGAGTAAAATCCTGAGCAATCTTTTGTATCTCAGATGAGAGTAAGAGTGTCGCATGAGCGAGTCCAGGAAGAGAGGCGACTTCTGCTATGAGGCTCCTATAAACTCGGTAGTCGGCTCCAGAGTGTACACAAAAATACAAGCAGAGGAGGAGGAGTGCTCCCGTTTGACCCATAAAAGCCTTGGTAGAGGCGACCCCGACCTCTATACCCGCTCGAGTAAATATCGTCGTATCCGCCATACGAGCAATCGTAGATCCTACTACATTTACAATACCGAGCGTACGAGCTCCTCGCTCTCTCAGATATTTGAGTGGTTCGATCGAATCAGCTGTTTCACCCGATTGTGATATAAATACAAAGAGCGTATCCGTCGATATCTTGGGAGGTCGAGAAAAAAACTCGCTCGCGATCGTTACTCGAGTATTCATACCCACAGCGAGTTCCTCTATCCAGTACGAAGCGAGGAGTCCTGCATGATAGGAGGTCCCACAAGCTACAAACTCGATCATAGATATCGTATCATCTCGAAATTTCCCAAGTTCCTCTGCGACGATCTTCAGCTCGTGGAAGTCGATCCGTCCTCGAAATATATCCGTCAGCACCTTTGAAGACTCGTATATTTCTTTGAGCATGAAATGTTCGTATGCTCCCTTATCTATCTGGAGACTTGAAGTATCTATTTTCTCGAGAGGACGTTTCATGAGGGCTCCATTTTGTCGGATAGCATAGCTCTCTCCTGAAAAATGTACGATATCCCCATCTTCGAGGTAGGTGACCTGAGAAGTTTCCTCAGAAAGAGCGTTTGCGTCCGAGGCTATGGTATAGCTCTTGTTGGCTCATTTACCGAGTACGAGAGGACTTCCGTATCGTACCGCTACGAGATCTCGTGGTTCTTTTTCATCCATCACGAGGATTGCGTAAGCTCATTCGAGTCGCTCTATTGTATGTTCGACTCTCTCGAGGAGCGTAGTCCCGGTATCTCGGGCGATGAGATGAGCTATGATCTCCGTATCGGTATCACTTCGCATCTGTACTCCATCTTTCTCGAGCTCGGCTCGAAGCTCCCGATAGTTTTCGATGATACCGTTATGTACCACAAAAAATCTCCGAGCTGTATCCGAGTGCGGGTGAGTATTTTCCATAGTAACTCCTCCATGAGTCGCCCACCGAGTATGTCCCATCCCGATAGAGTATTTCTTGAGAGAATCACGGGACTCTTCTACCGTTCGGGTGAGCTCACTGACTCGGCCAACAGACCGAAAATTATCGATCTTTTTTCCATTGTGTACGGCGAGACCAGCACTATCATATCCACGATACTCCAGTTTTCGCAGTCACTCGAGTACGATACTATCCGCATCCGTACGACTACCAAAGTATCAAAATATGCCACACATAGCTAGAGGAGTGATGATATATGAGAAATGATCCGCTCTTGAAATATCTTCTTATCAAATTTTAACGCATATTTTCGAATATCATAGCTTCGTAGTGGGTGAGACTCCAAATGATCGATCGCTTGGTTGAGGGATTGGCTCGTAGGTTCATCATAAAAGTATCCAGAAAGTCCACTTCGCACCGTTTCGAGAGCTCCTCATTTACCATAGGCGATCACCGGAGTACCACAGAGCATAGCTTCGATCGGTACGAGTCCAAAGTCCTCTTCTGGTGGAAATATAAAAGCTCGAGCCTCTCCAAAATGTCGGACCTTCTCCGAGTCACTCATATCGTATACCCAAGTAATATT
>JANOQA010000177.1:0-8793 GCA_031422145.1 bacterium
GACTCTGAATGTTTGGTATGACTCCAGTGGAGAAGATAGGGTACTGTCTTACTCAAAAGGTTCTTCAAACTCATAGAGAGTCTGAAGAACCTTGAGGTGTGAAAAGATTACGGAATGTAAACTTGATTCTGCAAACTAACATTAAGCCTACAAAAAAATCACCCCTTGCGAGGTGACTAAAGACGTCATAGGAGAGAGGGCGAACCCTCCTCTTTTGTACGAAGGTATTTATGTTTGTTGTTTATGGACTTGTAAATCCATTTTGAGCCGTCTGACTGAAGGCTCCTGCCCCCTGAGAGGCACGAGTAGCCGACTGAGAGACGACCGCAAACGCTCTTCGAATGGAGCTTGGGTCATTGGATGGAGTGAGGATCCATTTGTCCTGGATCCCCATCGATGCAAACACCGATCCAAAATCCGTTGATCCGTCCGAGATCCCCATACCGATAACGATATGAGACTCGGATCGGAGCATATCACTGACGATCTTGGCCACGTCGCCTGCAGTATTTCGCATCGATCGACAGTCGGCCCCATCGGTCGGGATGACCGTCACCGAGCGACATACCACCCCAGCATCCGTGAACTCCTGCGTCTTGGCGAGGACTTGCCCGAGTGTCACGACCGACTGATCGTAGAGAGGAGTCGAGCCGTTGGCGGAGTAGTTGGTCGAGCTCAGACGGATCGCTTGGTCGAGTGGAGTGTACGGCATGAGCACGATACCATTGAGGTATCGGATACTCACGAGTACCCCACCTGACTGTTTGGAGGCCAGGAGTGAGTCCAGGATCACGTTGCATCCATCGATGATAGAGGCCTCGTTTCGAGCAGCACTGATAGAGCCCGAGTCATCGACGAGCATAGTCACGAGGACTACTTCGCTCGCCGAGATATCGTCGACACTGACGCCAAGTCCTGCCTGGATCTGAGCCCCGAGATCGGGGATGGCGAGGACCTGAGCTGTGGCATTGCCGATGGCTCCGTCTTGGGCTGCCGTAGCAAAGAGAGTATTGAGAGAATTCATAATGTGCTTTCAAAAGTATAGATGAGATGACACCTCCTCTCGCCCGAGAAAGTCTCGAGAAAGAGGAGATCGATGATGTTTACTTGAGCCAAGATGCGAGCGAATCCGTAGAGGATACCACCTGCATACCTGAGCTCTCGTAACGGTCAAATGCTGCCGTAGCCGCATCAGTGAAGTCTACCACCCCGGGTACCACGACTGCAGAAGTGCAATCACGAAGGAGGGTGACTTTTTTGGCGAGGGCGGGGTCTTTGGCTTGGATCTCGGCGAGAAAGTCATCGATCGATGACTTGACGCAGTGACTCGAAGCCTGACCCGCCACGATCACATGATCATAGGCCAAGAGTACGTCGATGAATGAACGGTTTTTCTGGGCGATCTGGCCCTTGCCGTCAAAACGATCGAGTACTTCTGGTCCGAGGATGGAGTAGTTTTCCGTGAGAGGATTCCCACCTTTGACCTGGACTTGGTTTTGAGCCCCACGCACATAGCTGTGAAACATGCGAGCTTCCTGTACCACGCCTACCAGGGCATGCCCCACCGAGCCAAGCACACAGTGCTCTGGCCAGATGTAGAGCTGGTATTTACCCTTTCGGGCAAGTTCGGCACAGTAAAACTCACATTGACTCTGAAACCAGCCATAGTTACTCGCCCCGAGTACTTCCGCTGTGATGGTAGGATTGGGACGAGCCCGTAGACCCGTCGCCTGACCACCACGAATGATCTGCATCTGACCGTCGATCACATCGTGAGGCAAGAGCGGAGCACCAGCATCATCGAGCCAAAAACTTGGTGTAAAGATCTGAAATGCTTCGTGCGTATCCATGGTGGGGATCACCGAAGTGATCTGGCCTATTTCACGATAGATAAACTCCGAGATACGACGTGAGTCATCAACGGCCCCAGTGCCACTGCGACCACCGACATATAGCGTACCTTCTGGGTGAGAGAAGTCACGCTGTACATCGATGAGGAGGAGGGCTACCCGTTTTTTGTCGGTAGCAGCACTTTTGATGCCACCTTGGCGACGATAGTCGGGAGCTTGCTCAGCGAGTGTCCGCATGACTGGGTTGTGGTCCCAGCGAGCCGCGTTTTGAGCCTGATAAAAGCTTGGTGTAGACATAGAGATACCCTACCTTTCATGAGAGATTCCTCGGATCGGGTAAACCCGAGGAGTCGATACCCGAACATACGGGCTATTTGATGCGAAGACGCCATATACGAGATGTTTCCACTGCGTACATACCGTCTTTTCCACAGAGAAGTTTAGTAGCTGAATCCACAAATCGATCCGTACCACTAAACTCCCGAGTTGTTTCCAGGGTTTGATTGGGACCGATTTCAGTCCGTACTATTCCCTGATCCGTCGGAGAAAATATTTGTTTCCTCGAAGCACATTTTCCTCGAATACTCGAAAGCCAGCTTCCGTCACCGGACTCTGTCTGATGGGTACCGAGGAGGACGCCATATCGATCGTACACACGTACAAAATTGATACGTTGACCTTGATACTCTGCTGTATAGAGAAACCATACCGCTTGATCTGAAAATACCGCTACCGCATCGAGGATCTGCCCTGCAATAGGAGGAATCGAGACCGAAGTCCCGAGTGTCTTCCCACGAGGGTCAAATACACTCGCATCGATCACTCCCCCGGCACGAGCAAATGTCATACCGAGAGTATCCGAGAGCCAAAAGAGTGTCTGACCTTCGATGAGTGAGCCAAGTGACTCACTATATACTGAGTCGAGTTGCTCGACTCTTCGCTGGAGTTGTCCCCCTTGGAGAAAGAGGATCCCCGACTCACTCGCATCGACCATCGTCGTACGACCTCGAAAGAGATCTGACATGATCTGTACGGGAGCTGTCCCTGGAGTAAGTATGACTACTTTCCCCTCTCGAGCGAGTATTGTCTGTCTCCCACATACCCGGATCCGAAGATCAGGATCTATGGGTCCATCGAGGATCTTTTGACGGTCTTCTCGATAGTAGGCACCATTTTCATGGTAGACAAAATAGAGTGTACCACCCTGAAAGGTAGTATGGAGTATTCGACCTGATGTATCGAGGATTTTGGTAGCCTCGACCGAGCCCGAGTGTATTTCCTTGACTCTCACGAGCGAAGGGATGGTACACGACGGACAGACCGAGCGAGCATGCAGAGCTCCACACGAGAGACAGGTACGAAAGACTACTCCCGAGAGGAGATCCTCCGTCACGATCGGACGCTCATCTCGAGCAAATACTCCCTGAAAATGATCCAAGAGAGTATCTGGAAGGAGTGAGTAGTGGAGTGCCGGCTTTGGATAGCGAATATTTGTATCAAAGATCGTGAGGCGATTTTTGATACGGTCGGTCTCTTTGAGGCGAAGTATGCCGGGTGGTGGTGTATGTATACCACCGTATGGTCCGACGTAGAGTAGGGACTGCATGAGCATGATCGAGTAGGCATACCAGTCAGTCTGACTCGTATGTTCTTTTGAGAGCTCCAGATGAGGAAGTCTCAGATCACATACGAGCGGGTCGACAAAGCGAGCTGTAAAGAGTCGACTTTTGTATTTCCCAAACTGCATACTATCCGCATCCACCAGATGGATCTGTCCCGCCTTTCCGACGAGGACATTGAGATCATTAAAATCTCCGATCACCACCCCCTTTTGATGTATCAGGGTCACGAGTTTCACAAGCGAACGAAATACCTCGACCGTTTGATTGGCATCGATATTTCGAGACTCACGATACTTGCGTTCGCTGTATTTGAGGAGTACTTCGCTATCAGCGACAAATCGCATCGTATAGCCGAGGATTTTTTTGCCGGCTAGATCGTATATGAGATCGATCGGCCCGATCACTTCTGATGGAAGAGAGGTAGGCCAGGCTAAAAGCTTGTGCTGATGTTCGAGGATGCGTTCGGTCGCTCGTTTGAGAGCGATAGGATCCTGAGCAAAGTCAGAGTGTCCTGCCGTCTTAAATACCTTGGCGACTCGGGCATGCCCGATATCGTAGATCTCAGCTTCTCCTCCCGATGCGATGATCTTGGTGGAAGTGAGTCTGACTCGTTTACCCGCTATGAGTACGTCCATGATGGACTCCTTTCTGGAGAATAATAGTAATATCGTCTCGAAGAGGACCTGGTATAAGGAGGCCTCCTTCGATACGTTCTTGGTTGATCCGAGCGATCTGCCGACGTAGGAAGTCGGAGTTCGAAAAAGTACGTGGGTCAGCTATGAGCTGAGAAAGTGTAGCGTCGATATCAGGAAGATACTCTATCCCATCGGTCGCTATCATGATCTCTTTCGTCTCGATAGGAAACTCACGTACGATCAGACTCTGAGCTTTTGGGTCATGGAGTCGATACGCAAGGTACGGCGGAGCATTCAGAGGAAATGGGCCAAGTTGGATGACCTCTCGATCGATCCAGATCGTCCCATCTCCGAGATGAAATACCGTTGTCTGAAACTCCGTACGTACAAATCCAACGATCGAAGAGAGAAAGGTCTCGCCGATCGTCTCACTCGAGCGATCTCCGAGGAGATCTACGAGCGTAGATATCTGTGCGAGGAGTCGTGACTCGAGTCGCACCCATCCAGTAAATGGACGGTTTTGGGCGAGCTCGAGGATCACTGATTTTCTCAGAGATTCTCCGAGGAGTCGTGCTGTGAGAAAAGATCCCACTTCACTCGTCGCCCCAGAGCCACAGCCATCCGCTACGATCCCGATCGTCATATCATCGGTTGCAGAGATATAGGAGGCATCTTGGTTGTTTTTCCAGGAGGGCTTTCCTGGCATAGTATGATCTGAGCCAGGTATGCTCGCCCCAGTGATGTATGTCATAGTATTCCTATTCGTAGATGTTAATGATCGATCAGAGCGATACGAGTCACCGACTGACTGAGTCAGTTTGTGGTGAAGACTCGAGCTCGAGACTCTGCCATGCGAGAGATCGCAGGTGGCCGGGGGGTATGCATCTCCCCCGAACATCTAGTATCATGAGTAGTATTTCAGGACACATATAAGTGTCATATACACACTATATTAAAATCTTATACGAATGCAAATTAAATGTAATAAATACACTATATAATATACACTTACTCTCCTATTTTTCACAATTGACTATATATTTTCAATAACTCTAAATTGACAGAAGATCACTCTTTCGTACTATCTCTCTACCCCGAGAAACGGGAGTTTTTGATCAACCAAAGGATATCCCGATGGCTTCAGAAACAGGACGAAAGCAGACACTATGGCTGATACAGTCAAATCAAAAGTTTCGGTGGCCCGTGAATTGGCCGCCAAAGTCCGGGAGTGCTATTTGGCACTCCTCGAGGCAGGATTCAATGAAGAGCAAAGTCAGGATATGACTTTTGACCTGTACGTCCTCGTATCAAACGAGGAAGACTACCAAGCGGGACTCACGATGGAACAAATCGTGGCAGTCGCCGAGGCTCGCTTTGGTCATCCTGACTTCCGGGAATTCCCGGATGGCTGGGAAGGTGATGGCGAGATCCTTACGGTCGACGGCAAAGAGGTGTATTTCTACACATTAGCCGAAGCTGCAGAAATGAAATGGTCAACATCAGAAGACAATTCTGAAGGTTGCGGCAATCCATCCTGTCCAGGTTGTGGACTCAACGGCTTCATGGCACGCCTCAAAAAAGGTGAGTCCATCAAGGCCTTGGTCGCTGAGTTCGCGGATCACATCAATCCTGAGATCGTCGCCAAGGTAGCCGAAGCGGATGAGTACAAGGTCCATGTTCATGAAACGCCTTTTGGCTTGGGTATCTCGATCGGCAAGGACCAAGAAGGCGAAGGTGAGTCATTCCAAGATTTCTTGAATTCGATGCCCGCTGAGCTCAAAGAGTTCTTGGGCGAACCACCCGCAGAAGTGAAGGATTTCTACGAAAGCATTCAGAAAGGTCGAAACGCTGGCATTCCTGGCCTACTTGGGGTACTCCTGAAAGCGGTGACTTCGAAATCTGGTAAAGGAACAAGTGATTCGGTTGCCACCCCCGCACCTCCAGGTGACTCGACAGTAGCTCCGTCGGCACCTACTTCATCAGACTACTTCGTGGACGAAGCAGCATCACTTGGTGCCGAAACTCCTGCAGCTCCACCAGCCCCAAAGCTGAGTGAGGCAGAGCAATGGGGACTGACTCACCTACAGCTCCAAGGAACAGTGAATGATCTGGCTGCAAAGATGGGTCGAGCTTACGCTGCTCTCCAAGAGCATGTGCAGGCTCGCCCGATGATCCAACACCAAGAACCCACCAATTAAACTCCTGATTCGGTGAAAGACTGATACTTCCCAGGTCGTGAGACTCTGGAATATATCAACCTCAGTGCAATACTGAGACAAAAAGCCACCCTCGGGTGGCTTTTTTCCTGATATGAGTGGACTACTATGATCGATATATTCTACCCACACTCTACGACTCTCTCTGTGCTTCTCTCGTTCTTTTCGAGAAGGTAGTCATCACTGATCACTCCATCACTAAAGAGATTGATGGAGCGAGACTTTGTATGATCAAAACTCCAGAGAGTCACTTCGACTCCATTGATCGCATAAACCGGGTTAGATCGGTAGTTTCGTATGAGTACTCCCCCGAGAGACTCTAGGTATCACTCAGTATCGTCCCAGGGAGAGAGATCTCAAAGAAGTTTGCGAAATACAACTCGCTTCACTCCCGCTCGTACGACATATTCGAGGTAGTGAGAAGTGTCTTCGAGCGTATCATTGGTCGCGTCAACGATCCGAGAGAGTTTGATCGGAATATCTGAGTCTCGCATGATCGTAGCGATATCCGGGACCGACTGTACCGTCCCCATCATGATACGAAAGATACGCTTTTGAAAAGAAGGGATCGAGATCGTACATTTGGTATATTCATGAAAATCCTCGGGCCGCCGCAAGATCAAAAATCCATTCGTATGGAGAGCTCGTCGAGCGAGTGGAGTCTCACTCCTGAGATACTCGGCGAGAAGTTTTTGATGACGATAGAGGAGTGGGTCAGTCGTAGTACCGGTATGAATGATCTCAGGTATAGCATATTTTCGTACTCGATCGACGAGAGATGAGATACCTGGAAGTGGATAGGTATCGAGATTGGATGGATATTTCTTCTCGAGGATCGTACCGATACAGTACGGACACTGAGCGTTGCATTTTCCAGAAAAGAGTATATTCGCAAAGTCATATGACTCTACTGATGCTTGAGTATTCATGTGGAGTTTTTTTGAGTAATATCCCGTATAGAAAATGACTTCCCCTTCCATCCATCATCTCCGAGTCCGAGGAGATATTTCTTCGTAGCGGGACTATAAAAGAGGCTGATCACTCCACTATAGTTAGCGACTCATTTTTTGGTGAGCTGGAGTACGCCATCATCGAGGTATTCCATGAGAGTATGTTTTCGGATATAGGCAATTTCCTCAGGAAAGGCAGTTTCAAGACTCACTCCAAATATTCTCTGAAAACTCTCGAGGTGTATCCCTCCATAGAAAAACGATATCGCTATCATCTTTCCCATAGCCGCCTCACGAGAGAGGTGGTGGACATCTTGGATCGGAAATACACCCTCGTTTACTCGACGTATATACTCGGCGTTGTGTTTGATATGAGCTCCGTGATTGTATGAGAGATGACTCGATGGGTTAAAGCTCTGAGCTCAGAGTCCCAGTCCGAGATACGGCATCCCATGGAGTACTCGATGATAGAGATAGTCACTGAGGCCATCATTTCCTTTGATCTTACTACACGTATTTTTACCAGGACGGATATCATATCCTCCAGCTACGAGCATCTGATAGGCAATAGCGTATTGGTCTTTGAGCTGATCCGCGTAGACATTTTGGAACTTTCACTCGATGACCGTCCCTTTATACCGCATGGGATAGAGGGTAATAAAATCTGGCTGTAACTCATCGATCACGTGACGAAGGGTCACCTCCACGTCATCATTTCCTTGTCCTGCAAATCCATACATTACGTCTACATTGTACTGATCAAATCCGGCATTTCTGATATTTTCTGCGGCTTGGATATTGTATGTTACCGAGGTATCGGCTCGCCCGATGATCTTGCCCGAGAGTGACTGTACCCCCATACTGATACGACGTATACCGAGACGATGATAGTCTTGCATTTTTTCTCACTGTTCGCTCGCGATCTTTGGAGTAGTCTCGATCGAGATTCTCATCCCTTCAGCAAGGGTAAAATTCTTGTCGATACTTTCCATGACCCCAGCGATATATTTAGTATCTACCATACTCGGAGTTCCTCCTCCTATATCAAATCCTCGGACTCTTTTTCGAGTACCAAAATTCTTCGCATAAAGCGATATCTCCTTTTGGAGAGCATCGAAGTACATCTCCGTATCCGTAGCGATATATTTTGGTTTTACGACCGAGAGTTCACAAAAGGCACAGATATGAGCACAAAACGGGACATGTGCATAGAGGAGAATATCATCCACTCCCTGCCAGACTTTTCCGATATAGTCCTGTACTTCTGACTCTTTCACTCGATACGGAGCGATCGTAGTACTATGGTGGATCGGATAGGCGGTATTGGCGATCTGAAAATGTCTTTTCCCGACTTCGGATACTCTATCCGGAGCAAATCTCATCTGGTCCTCATCAGAGGATGGGTGCCAAGGCACGTTTAAAATACTCGAGTTCATATACTGAGTGATAAAAATATTTTAACTCACTAAAAGAGGCGTGTCTGCTTTACTCAATTTTCCCCCTATAAAACTAGACGACGA
>JANOQA010000178.1:0-11718 GCA_031422145.1 bacterium
GACTCTGAATGTTTGGTATGACTCCAGTGGAGAAGATAGGGTACTGTCTTACTCAAAAGGTTCTTCAAACTCATAGAGAGTCTGAAGAACCTTGAGGTGTGAAAAGATTACGGAATGTAAACTTGATTCTGCAAACTAACAAGTGAGTTTGCAACTTCGTTTTGACAGAGGTTTCCCTTTGCATACAATGCACGGGCAAATTTGCCGCTTTAGCTCAGTTGGTAGAGCAACGGTCTTGTAAACCGTAGGTCGTCGGTTCGACTCCGACAAGCGGCTCCATTTTTGAAATTATACGATATACGTTTGGGTCGGTTCCAGAGCGGTCAAATGGGGAGGACTGTAAATCCTTTGGCTTCGCCTTCGTAGGTTCGATCCCTACCCGGCCCACCATTTAAAATCTCAAAATCCTGTTCGCGAAAACGAGCAGGATTTTTTTGAGCAAAATTTGCCTTTCTCCTAGTTTAAAATATACTTCCGCCACTTTGAGACAAACGCCCGGATGGTAGATGTGCGAAGACTGCGCGCGTAAGCGACCATCGTAGCCATACCCCCGAGAACGAGACTTGCTCGCAAGACGACATTCGAGAGGGGTGCACGACCTAAAAGTATCGAAGCGAAGAATATGCCCGGATGGTGGAATGGTAGACACGACGGTCTTAGAAGCCGTTGCCGCAAGGTGTGAGAGTTCAAGTCTCTCTTCGGGCACCATACTCTATATGATGGACTCTCTTGAGAAACATTTCTCGATAGACTCGATTGTATATCACAATTTGTACCCTGGCTCACCCGTATATAGCGGAAGCACTTCCTTTCTTTTATGAAAACCGAACTTCACCCTGCCTCTCATAAGGTAAAAATATCTTGCTCATGTGGAAACACCTTTGAGACCCTCTCTACGATCAAGTCTGGAGAGCTCAAAGTAGAAAGTTGTCTGAAATGTCACCCGTTCTATACAGGAGAAAATCGACTTCTCAAGACGTCTACTATGGACAAATTTTACGCTCGTCAGAAAAAAGCGGAAGCCCTTCTTCAGAAGTAGTTCCCCCTATATACTCAGATCTTCATCTTCGGATGAAGATCTTTTTTATACGTTCGTCACCATCATGTTCCCGCTCTCGTATCGCCTCAGACCTCGATAAAAGGTGAATACTCCGAGGCCGACAAATCCTACTGCCCCGGCGAGGGAGAGGGCGAGGAGGCCGAGATCCCAACTCGATACACTGAACGCTTGGGGATAGTAGATGGCAAAGTATGCTGGAAATATTGTCAGGAGGATCCATTTCATGGGAGTACCCTCAAATATAGCTGGAGGATAGAGGCTCGGTCCGAGCATAGCTTGGAATGCAGCATCGGCTATTCGCTCACTTGAGCCTATCCAGAAAGAGAGTGAGTGGTAAAAAATCATAATTCCCACCCAAACCATAGTTGCTATGCATATAGCAATCAAAAATCGTAGGACAAATCCTGCATCTGCGAATACTTGGGGAGCGAATACTCCGAGAAACAGAAGTCCTGATAGTATGTCTCCGATAGCCGAAAAACTCATGTCTTTAGTGAGTATCTTGAGAAGAGGAGACTTAGGAGTCAAGAGATCATTATCAAGGCGTCCCTCGGCGATACGTGGAGCGATCTCTGAGTAGCCATAAAAAAAGGTATGTACGACCCCGAAGACTATTACGGCAAATGTATAAAAGGGGAGCCAAGTTTCAAAGGTCATCCCGCCAATCGTCCGAAAGTGTGCAAAAAAGAGAATAAATATTCCGAGTAATATAGCGTTATTAAACACCATAAACCCGGCTTGCATCAAAAAACTCACACGATACTCGAGGCATCCTCGCAGCGAGTACTTCCAAAGAGTAAGTATGAGGAGAAGTGTTTTCATATTAGCCACCATTAGACGTAATTTTGGACTGAGCGATCCGAAAACTCAAGAGTGAGAGGAGTATAAAACTGATAATCCATGCTATCCCCATCCCAAATATCCCGATGAATTCTACCAAATTTGGGTGTCGCATATAGAGGGCAGCAGAATATCCAGAGTGGAACCAGGGAGTATAGAACGCGATCGTCTGGAGCCAGAGCGGAAGGAATACTACTGGGAGAATATTCCCCCCAAAAACCATATCAAATTTGGAGTAGATCCAACCAGGAGCCTGGGCGTCTTCTATGAAAAATCCGAGACTCGCTACAAAGAGGTATCCCATAAATGATACAATACTCCCAAGAAGTATGAGGAGTACTATTGAGGCGAGTGTGAGGAGTGAAATCTGGGGGACTCCGAGCATGAGGAGTCCGATCACAATACCCGTAGGTACAAAATACCCAACACTCACGAGCATGGTGGTGAGATGAGTGATAGATTTGTTGACCAGATAGTGGATAGGGAGGAGGAGCTCAGAGCCTATCTTGCCGGAGCGGAGATCACTCGTAATCTCTCGAGCGAGCCCACGAGTACGGCTCACAGCGACGGCCTGGGTGATGATGAGTGGCCAAGCAATCGTCTCAAAACTTAAACCCAAAAATACTGGATGCCCAGCCCCAAAAGTTAAATAGAGGGATCGATAGAGCGTGAGGATCACGAGCACACGAAAAGTATAGATCAGAAGTATCCCAACGGTATCTCCCCAATAAGTATGAATATTACGGTAGGAGATGAGCACGAGGGCAATTATTTTGCTCATGGCATAGTATAAAAGCTCTTAATAATCGTCTCGGTATCGGGCTCACTCACGCTCAAATCTTCGATTTGATACGTATCAAGGAGGTAGGTGAGGGTATTTTTGAGATCTTTGGTAGTGTTCGGGATACGGAGCTCTGCGTGATAAGGATCTGAGCTCACTATTTCTATACCTGATCGGGGGATGAGTACGGTGGGCTCCTCAAATCGCAGAGTAATACTCTTGGATTTTACATGATCATGTTTGAGTGCCTTGAGGGTTCCATCATAAACAATTCCTCCGTGCGCGATGATGACAACCCGCTCACAGACTTCCTCAATATCTCCGATGTCGTGACTCGTGAGAAGCACGGTGGTCCCCTCTACCGAGTTAATGGTATTGATCACATCCCGGAGCTTGGATTTGGCGATCATATCCAGCCCGATAGTGGGCTCATCGAGAAAGAGTATCTTGGGAGAGTGAATGAGGCTCGCGACCACCTCGGCTCGCATTCGCTGTCCGAGAGAGAGCTTGCGGACGGGAGTATGGAGAAATTCTCCAATCTCAAATGAGTCAATCAGCCAGTCGAGTCTCGTTCGGAGAACAGAGTTTTCGATATCATACATTCGCCCAAAGAGCTTGAAGGTATCGATCGGAGTGAGGTGATAGTAGAGTTTAGAGACTTGTCCAAATACGGCTCCGATCTGGTAGGCAAGCTGACTCCGATCTCGTACGGGCGAGAGTCCGCATACGCTGAGTTCTCCAGTAGTTGGAGTGAGAATCCCTGAAAACATCTTGATACTTGTCGATTTACCCGCTCCATTTGGCCCGAGAAAAGCAACTTTTTCTCGGGGATTGATCGTGAGACTTAGATCTTTGACAGCGTCAAACTGTCGGTATTGCGGATTAAAAATCCCCCGGATACCTCCCACAAATCCTGATTGTTTGACTGGGATCTGGAATGTCTTACTGAGATGAGTGGCAGTGAGGATAGGAATCATATGATCGAAGATGTACGTTGGGAAGTTATCCCTTGAGCACAAAGAGATTAAATAAGATATAGCTCGATACGAGGATGATCACCCCGATCACTATATATTTCAGTATGTTTTTCGCTTTCTTGATCTTTTCCTCATCTCCCGCACTTGTTAGGACGAGAAATCCAGAGTAGAGGATCAACACCACTATCACAAGGGCGAGAAATCCATTTACGTAATTAATAATACTCGTAAATACCCCGATAAACCCTCCCAGATTGGGATCTTCGATCTTGCATACGCTAAATATGATCGGAGTATCGCAGCTCGCCTTTCCATAGATACTCTGTACGAGTTTTCCAGGAAGATACATAATCAAAAATCCTATGAGAGCATATACGATAGTTCGTTTCCCGGACTTCACTCCCTCTTCATCTCCCGCCGAAGTCACGATACGGTAAAACGCAAAGATCGCCATCGCCAAAAAGGCAAACGAGGCGAGCATCCCAAGGAGATTTACAAATGGATAGATAAGCCGATCCATAAAAAGCATCGCAGTAAAGCCCGTGATATTTTTGTTGTAGAGGGTGTCTACAAAGACAAATGCTGACTGCATGACCACTATCCCAATAGTCGTCCAGAGTACGGTATTTTTCCAAGCCTTGATATCTTCTTCTCCCCCCCCGCTCAAAAGTATTCGCAGCACTGATATCACGAGATAGATGACGGCTACAAATATAAATATATTTTTAGCATCCCTCGCTATATTGACGAGGAGAGCAAATGCTCCTCGTTCTCCCGTAGCACTCCCTCGAAAGTAGTTGAAGGTATTTCCAAATCCAGAAGAAAATGACCCCTCTACCTGAGAGATATACGAATCATTTGCGTAGGATTCTTTATTTTGTCCGGTACGCTTTCCATTTTGGAGATCGAGTTCTGTCCGTGATCCCGTCGGAGAAAATATCTGCTCCGCAAATACGGAGGCGGATCCCGAGAGAAAGAAACTTCCGAGGATACAAGTGAGGAGGATTCGTTTAAAGAGAGAAGTCATAGAGGAAAATGAGTTTCCTGTATTCTACCAATACTCGGACGAAGGGCAAGCCAGGGATCAAATATATTTTCTATTCCTCTGTCATCTACACGGTAATCCCGAGTCGTGCCTCGATTTCCATATCCACGTACTCTTTCTTTCGTCCATACATCTTTCGAGAATATTCTTTGATGATTTTAGCGACTTCCAGGTTTTTGTATGAATTGTCCCAGACGGTCTTGAGGTCAAATGGCCGAGTAGTAGCGTTATCAATATTGAGCTTACAGTACGTAGTAAAGTTGGCGATCCCTATAATATCTTGTTGCGAGAGGAGTGGAGCGTACTCTTTTTCGAGATACTCCGCATCGTCTGCACCCACCTTGAAACTCATGATCGTACCCGCATTTCCAAATACGGCATCTTTAATCGTTGGTTTCCCATCTTTACTCTGACTTCCTCAAATCTGAGCAATGAACTGATGAGCCATCACGAGAGCAAGATGATATTTTCGAGCTTCGGAAAGTATCTCTCCAAAAGTATCCGTTGCAAAATTTTGAAATTCATCCACATAGAGGAAGAAATCCTTTCGCTGATCTTCGGGAGTATCGGCACGACTCATGGCGGCCATATTGATCTTTGAGACAAATATGAGACCAAGGAGCTGAGCATTGAGATCTCCGATCATTCCCTTCGAGAGATTGACCATGAGGACCTTTTGATCATCCATTACACGACGGAGATTGAAGGCGGATTTTGGCTGTCCGATAATATTACGAATCGTTGTATTCGTAATGAATGGTCCAAATTTCGAGCTAAAATATGGGATCATTTCCTGTTTTTCTCGATCTCCCGTAGAGGCATACTCATGATCCCAAAAAGCTTTTACGACTGGATTTTTGACCTTTGAAACTTTATATTTCATAAATGCCTCGTCGACGAAGAGTCGTGGCACATCGATGAGAGTTCCTCCTTCGTCTTCGTCATCCATGAGAGTCAGACATCCATTTCGAAAATAATGCTGGATTCGTGGGCCAAATATTTCTTCGTTGAATATCTTGATAAAAATAGAGGTCGCATCGAGAGCGGCACGGTCTTTTTCTACCGCACGCAGAGCTGGATCCGTAGAGATGATCTCGAGCATATTGAGTCCCATAGGTCGCTCAAAGTCTCCGGGATTAAAGACGATGACATCCTTCGCTCGCTCTTTTGGCGTAAAGGCGATAATATCTTCTACAAGATCTCCATGTGGATCGATCACCGCGAGTCCATCCCCATTCCAGAGGTCCTGGCGAGCCAGATACGAGAGAAATACGGATTTACCTCCTCCTGACTTTCCGATCACGTAGTGGTGTCGTCCTCGATCTTTTCGAGAAAAATACACCGGAGTCTTTGTATTGCGATACTCATTCCATCCCATGAGCACTCCATCCGTATAGAGGGGAAATCCTCCGAGACTTCTGTGCTTATCTTCGGCAATAGGATTTTTACGAGGGTCAATCGTCTTTCCTTTTTCTTCACCTTCTTGATGAATTGGGACGATATTCCCGGCAATATCTATAAAATTTCGAAGTTCATCTCGTTTGAGTATCTTGTTTTCATCCACGACAAGGACCGTACCATCCTCCGTCAATACATTTCCATGGATATCTCTTCGATAGTCAGAGAGGATCAGAGGTGTTTTGAGAGTCTTGAGATTTGCTGGGGGCTGGAGCATCTTGTACTCGAGCCACTTGATGATAGGGGATTTGTTGTAATTAATATCTGGTAGGTGAAATATCGTAGAAAGCTCATCTACTGAATATGTATTTTTCGATTGGAGAAACCCGATCATTCGAAACCGAAACGCAAAGTACCGCACCATCGCAAAGAAGAATTTAAAGAGGTCTTCTATTTGAGGATTATCGAGTTTATTGTTGTACTCGTCGGTATACATGGACATAGATCCTACTATACTCTCGAGAGCATTTTTGACGTTGGTTGGGTTGTCCGAAGATACCAGGAGTCGTATAGAGGCGAGATACGCCGGCTGACCCGCTGACTCTCCGACGGCCTTATGAGACTCTTGTTCGGCTTGATTAAATATCTTATACGAATCACCTCCACTCGCTCCGGGAGCATTCGTATCACTGTCATTTTTTGAAAAGAAATCAAATGCCCAAACCAAAAAACTAAATGGTGATTTGATCGCCTTCCAAAGAAAATTCTCTTGAGCTGCCTTACCGTATTCTCCTTTAGCTACCAGAGAAGCGGCTTCTTTTGCTCGTTTATTCCAACCAGATCCTTGTGGTTTTATGACGATTTGAAATGCAGCTTTATCAGTCTTTTTTAGAGTTCCAAAATTATTTGTCAAAGTAGAAAGAGGATCATCCTCAAAGTATTTATACGTTTTGATCGGAAATATATCATCGTTTACCTTGGCGATCGAAGCAGCCGCCATCGTGTATCCTACTGGCTTGATGTCCGGAAGATCTATGGCTTTAATACGTTTTACCTCAGCATCTGGATAGTTTGAGGTGATCTGCTGTGAGATCAAATGAGCGTAGTCCGTATACGTCACCATATAAAAATGCAGCTCGCCTTTATCGTATACGAGCTCGAGTGAAATCTTCGCATGATCAAATATCGTATCTCGAACGGTATCCGCAAAGGTGATGTTTGAGATTTTATGGATGGATTTATAAAAAATAGACATGATTCCCATCTTTTCTTTGAAATCTTTTTTCGTTTCTTTTTCTTTGTCGAGTTTTGAATCTGCCCTCGGAAGACTGATTTTCATGTAAACAAGGTTTCTGGCATTGTATATCTCATACATGATACGTACGAGCTTGAGCAACATATTTGCAAAAACTATGAGTATGACGCAGTACAGCACCACTCCTAGAGCGTCCAGTATCATTCCTCCAAAGTCTGAGTCATCCGCAGAAGGGGGCTTTTGAGTAGAGCCAGTTTGGGTCGTAGGTCTCCCAGCACCGACAACTCCCGCAGCCGATACTTGTGGTAAAAATTCGTACATGAGTAAAAAGAGATATTTATCGCATGCTACCACGAAGGCAGAAGTGTGGCAAATATCTCTCACCGTTTTCGTAGAAATTTCCTAGACGTAGTTCGAGGTATGTGTATCGTACATTTACCCATTTCATATGATCCAACTCACCTCCATTATTTGTCAGGGACTCACCGGACAAATACTTCACGTAGAAGTAGATATCCAAAATGGTCTTCCATCTTGTACTATATGAGGTCTCGGAGATATAGCTGTCCAAGAGAGTCGAGATCGGATACGGAGTGCTATACGAAACTCTGGCTATGATTTCCCACTCAAGCGTATCACGATCAATCTCGCCCCCGCTCATCTACGTAAGACCGGGTCTGGATACGATCTCGCCATAGCTCTGGGTATCATCCTCGATGGCAAAGATCTCGCTACGAGCTCTACACCTCTCGAAAAGACTCTATTTCTCGGAGAGCTCTGACTCGATGGGAGAGTTCGTCCTATTTCTGGAGTACTCGCTGCGGTGCTCGCAAGTAAGCGGCTCGGATTTGAGCGAGTCATCGTCCCTCAGGAAAATATCCAGGAAGCCCTTCGAGTAGAAGGTATCATAGTATCCGGAGTATTCTCCTTGTGCGAGATATATGAGCACCTGACTCTTTGATCTCTCCTTCCTCTCTCGCCGCCGAGCGTACTATCTCGAGAGACTCTCTCTTTCCAATTTCCATTGCTCGAGCATGTTCGGGGTCAGGCTCGAGCAAAAAGAGCCCTCCTCATCTCCGCAGCTGGAGGACATAATATTCTCCTCGAGTGACCCCCAGGTACAGGTAAGACGCTTCTTTCGAGCTGTCTCCCAGGGATACTCCCACCGATGACCTCCGATGAAGTCCTCGAAGTCTCTGAAATATACTCCGTCGGTGGAATGCTGAGTGAAACACTTCCCCTCATACAGATTCGTCCTTTTCGTAAGGTACATCACACAGCGAGTGGAGCGAGTATCCTCTGATGAGGGAGAAATTCTCGTCCGGGAGAAGTAAGTCTCGCACATCGAGGGGTCCTATTTTTCGATGAGCTACTCGAGTTTAGTCGTCCGACTCTCGAAAGTCTGAGAGAGCCTATCGAAGATGGTCAGATCACGATATCTCGGGTACTCGCCCGATGTACCTATCCTACAAAATTTTTGTTTGTCGGAGCTACCAATCCTTGTCCCTGTGGATACTCCGGAGATCCAAAAAAAGAGTGTCGCTGCTCTACCAAAGAAATTTCTAAGTATCGATCTAAACTTTCTGGACCACTTCTTGATAGAATAGATCTGGTGATCCGTCTCCAGCGGACTGAGACAAAAGAGATGAATCAAGAATCTTGAATATCCAAAGATACGAGTTCTCTCTACCAAGAAAAAGTCATACGAGTACGTGAGCGTACCGGCGCTCGAAGCCTAGGATCCTATACGACGAATAGCGAGATACCTTCTGATATTCTGGATTGAATACCCATAGAGAGTTCAGCTCTGACGTATCTTCGTCTCGCAATAGACCGCCTCCAACTTTCGCTTCGAAGTTATTACAGGATCCTTCGAGTGAGTCAGACCATTGCGGATTTATGAGAAAGATCCGAGATCACTCAAGCAGATATTGCGGAAGCTCTCAGCTATAGATAAAAAGAAATTACTTAAAAAAAAGAGCCAAAAGGCTCTTTTTTTATTTTTTCATTTGATAGAGATTTCGTCCCACTCGCTCCACGTACTTTCGATTTTGAAGATTCATATAGATCGTACTTGTTTTTACCTGACGTACTTTGAGTACCTTAGCGATGATCTCATCCGTAGAGAGGGGAGTTTTTGTCTTTTGAAATATATCCAAGACCACGTCGAGTACCGTACCTGGCTTGTATCCCCACTCTTTGAGTACATAAATACCTCGTCCGATGAGTACAAATTCGTTATTTCGAATCAGTTCATTGTGAATAGTAGCTACTTTTACCGACTCCTTAAAGTGCTCCGATATAGCATTCGTAATGTCTACGAAATGCATAGATTCCTTTTTCTTTTTAAGGATATAGATAGCTTTATCTTTAAGCGTAGCAGGATTGAGGATCTTCCAGTGTTCCATCCCGATAAATTTTTCTTCCCCCTTCACGAGGTCGAGAAATACATCCAATACTGAATCCACGAGGACGAGGTCTACTTTCCCATACTGAGCAAAGAGGTTGATCTTGATCATTTCGTATACGACCGCTGTTTCCATGATATCTCCTTTCTTTCGAAGAATTTTTACCGCTTCTTTATGGATATCACCAACCACTTTTCGGTTTATCTCTGGAAGTGTAAAATACGTATGCGTTCCGAGCTGAGGCTTGGACTTTTGTATATTGAAGTCTGCCTGAAGGATGACTTCAATGATCCCTTCATTGATAGGACCAGAAACCTGGATATCTAAGATCACCGCAGCGACCAATCGATCTCGAGTCAAAAGACCCCCATGCATCCGTAAGATTTTCTCTCCAGAGGCTTGGATCTCGATAAGTCGAGAAGATTTGACAATACGTCCGATCTTTCTGATACCTACATCTTCAATCTGTCGTACTCGTTCTCGAGTAATTCCGTAGTCATTTCCAATAGCTTGGAGGGTTTCTCGTTCTCCAGAAAAACCAATACGACGAGTGATCACCGCTTGTTCTTTATCAGTGAGACCCTGAAGGACTGCGACGAAGCCCTCTTTCACCTCGGTATGTAGGATTGCCATGGAGATACAATAATCAGATATCAATTACATTAGTGTATATGGCGAAAACTTTAAAAGTCAAGAAAATTAGAGTGGAAGACTCATATTCTTCTTGTCTGATGGAGTATGCGAGAGAACTTCTTGATATTCTGCAAATAGAGCGTCAGAAGTACGTCGATTTTCTACGTACAGTGTCGATAAAATCTCTCTTTTACTCTCCCGAAAGGCGAGAAATCCAGAAACTATCACTATCATACTCGAGAGAAGAGCATAAATAGGAGGTGTAAAAAAAACTATGTCTTTTGTAAAGGTGACGAGGCTTCTCATATATACGATGGCTGATAAAATCAGCATACACTGCATTATTCCAAAGAAAAAAACGATCGTAGCATCAGAAAAAACAAGAGACAGTCGAGTCTTCAAAAATTCTTTTGTAGTATGAGAAAGGAGGATTAGCGCAAGTATAATCGCAATGAGTAGTAAGCTGAGTCCGGTAGCTCCAAGAAATCGAGAAAAAATGTAAATACTTTCATCTCGTCCTACGGAGAACCACGGAAAAATAAGTGTTGTGACTATCCCTATTTCTCACGCAAAAGTCAGCTTTGCAGAATTTTTAAGTGAGAAAAGATTAAAGGAGATACTCGAGCTCAGTCGAACGAGAGTATGTCGAAGCTTTCGATACTTCGAATTTTCAAGGTAATTCATGGTATCATGGTATACTGAAATGCAAAAAATAGTAAATGTTCTCGAGATTGACTTTACTACATAATCTTGTTAGATGGATAGGTGAAAGCACCTTCTTTGAAGAAAAACTCTTGGTATCTCATTATTTCGCTATTTAGCGGATTTTTTAGAGCTCTCGGAGAATCTCTTCGCACCCTCTGGAAAGGGACCTCCGGACTCACTCAGACTCATTTTATAGAGAGTCTTCACTTCTTTTTTGTCGTTTGGCCCCGACAATTTTGGAAAAAGCCGAGCGGTCTTGGTATAGGAAGAAGCTTTGGGAGTATCATCGCTTTTATGTGTACCAAAGAGCGTATCTTTGAACAAACAAAAAAACCAAAAGGAGTCACTATCATCGAGCTCATCATCGCTCTCACACTCTTGTCAGCGGTTCTCATCATGGCATTTACCTCTTTTGGAAATATCACCGTCCTTCGAAATCTCGTGACTGGGCGTATAGATGTCAACGAACAACTCTATAGTGCGGTAGAGCGTCTCGTGACTACCATAAAAGAGGGTGGCGGGATAGACTACGAAGAATACTTCAACCGAAACCTCATCGGTTCTACTCTCTCTGGTGGGCATTATCGAGATTTTAGTGGCTATGGAAACTACGGTC
>JANOQA010000179.1:0-2865 GCA_031422145.1 bacterium
CTTCAGAAAATCTCTGTAAAGAGCATGGATACATAGCTCATATTCGATCAAGAGGCGAAGAGAGAAAAGCAAAGGCGGCAGGAAACTCAGAACCGAACAGGAGATGGGTAGTAGAACGAACGAATAGCTGGTTCAATCGACGCATACAGAAGATTATTTACTATTTATGGATAAGTACTTAGTCTCGTAGGAGATCATTGAGACTCGTCTTGGCACGAGTACCAGCATCAACTTGTTTGATGATGGTAACGCAATACTTGGTGAGTCCTGGTAGGGCTGATGTCATCGGCATGTTACCGGGGATTACCACCGAGAATGGAGGGATCTCACCATAGGTGACTTCGCCCGTGAGACGATTGACGATCGGAGTAGTCTGCCCGATATAGCAGCCCATACCGATCACAGATCCCTGTCGTACGATCACGCCTTCGACTACTTCGGAGCGAGCCCCGATAAAGCAGTCGTCTTCGATGATCGTCGGGTTCGCCTGGAGAGGCTCGAGTACTCCGCCGATACCGACGCCACCGGAGAGGTGGACGCGTTTACCGATCTGAGCACAAGAGCCCACGGTCGCCCAGGTATCTACCATGGTATTTTCATCGACATAGGCACCGATATTGACGTATGAGGGCATCAAGATAGCCCCCTTGGCGATATAGCTACCACGACGAGCGACCGCTGGCGGTACCACTCGGAGACCAGCATGTGCGAATTGCTCTGGAGACCACTGGGAAAATTTCGTCGGAACCTTGTCCCAGAAACCGAGGTTTCCAGCGCGCTGTTCCACGTTGTCATTGGGTTTGAAAGACAGGAGAACTGCTTTCTTCACCCACTGATGTACCATCCACTGACCATCAGACTGACGTTCGGCAACGCGGAGTTCACCCTGATCGAGCTGAGTGATGATCGAATTGACCGCATCACGAATTCCACCCTGAGTAGTCACACTCAGTCCAGTGCGATCTTCCCAGGCAGTATCGATGATGCGTTCCAGTTCACCTTTTGCTTCGATCGGATCGCCGCGAAAGACGACAACTGAGTCAACATAGGCAGTTTTGTCGATCTTCATGAGAGCACGGATATTTGCATGATCCATGCCGTCAGGATTTTGAACGACTGCGTCCAGATGTTCCGCAAAGAGCGGAAGTACCTCACCAACCGTGAGATTTCGCTGGGTTGCATACCAGAGAATCTTGAGCGAACCGAGGTTCTGCCCAGCTTGATTTTCATGATCGCCCACTTTGAAGGCGATCGGGTCGAGCTTATTTGGCCCCCCAGGGTGAATCCCAAGATTTTTTTCGGCATTGGCCAGATTTTCGGCAAAATTTGCCATGATAATTTCCTTCTCTTCAGATTAATGAGTACCACAAGATCCGAAATGATCTCATGATGTTTTTGCCTTTTAGCTAAAAGCTCTTTCAGAATAGTAACTCCTTATTTATTGTCAAATATCATTTATGGGTTATATTAATAACTCTCCTATCAGCTCTCTCTACTACCTCCATTCATGACCCCCTCTTCTCGATCTCCTACCGCATTCACTGCTACCTTTCTCCAAGCGATCAATGATGCTAAATTTTCAAGGATCACGAGTGTATGCGTCGTGGCTCGTACCAAAGATGGACTCATAGTAGCACTCGAACAGCCTCGAGGTCTCGATATACCCGGTGGTCATCTGGAGACGATCCTCGATCCAGAAAATAGGCAAACTCGAGAGCAACCAGAAGAAGCCCTCGTAAGAGAATGTCTCGAAGAGGCCAGTATGTATATCACAAATATTCGTCATTTTGTAACGATCCATACGGATCAAGGCTATATGCTCTCTTTTTTAGCAGAGGTAGAATCTCTCGAAACCTTTGACGCCTCCAAAACAAATGGTGAAGTCCTCTCTCGGAGACTTATGACTCCAGTAGATTTCTTGGCTAAGACTCAAGATACGCCTCTCGTACATGAGATCGTCCGACGAGCAAATATTCTCTGGTGCGATCCGAATACAGGAACCCTCCAATTTCCAGATCAAAGTTTTACGATAGATCCTTCGAACGAAGGATCGCGAGCATGAGTCGGTCCAGCTGTCACCGTGAAGTAGTGTTGGTGCTCGAGATATTGGTGATGACTTCACTCGCCAGCTCAAATATACTTACTCGGGCTCGAGTATTTCATTCGAGGCGATCAGAGCGAAAAGTATCGATATTTCTTCACTGAGTCTGGAGGATATCCACGAGAGCAAAGCAGAGCTCCAGAGCTATCGATCGATCAAAAGACTTGGTGGCGTAAAAACTCCGAAAAGACTCCGGACTCTGATCTATGATACCCTGAGCCATATCCCGCATCTTAGGAGATATCCGACTTGGGAGATCATCCGCAGAAATAGATATAACTCGAGAAAGGATAGTATCGAGGATCGACTCTCGAGATCGTATCATACAGAGAAAAAGAGTACGATCCTGGATTTCTTCGAGTGTCTTGAGGAGTGTATTAGCCGCACGATCTGAGAGGGTATCAAACGACCCGATACAGAGTATTTGGATCGTTCATTCTGGAGCTCGATAGCTCGCTCGCTCGACGATTTGGAGAGCTTCTTCGACAGAATAAGTATCTTTCTCGGGAGAAAAATACGCAAATCTCAGATCCGCTATCTCATGGAGATCATCGGGGAGATCTATCGTGAGGAGACGCGACATGATAGATCTCGCGTCGTTTTCACTCACCAGTAACGGAGCAATACGAGAGGAGTGAGAAAACTCATCGAGGAGAGACTCAAGTAGAGGAGAGAGCGAGACACTGGAAACCACGAGAGGAGATTGCATTTTAGGGGAACGCAGGTATTGTATGAACAAGCCAGAGAAAGACAATTCCCAAAGT
>JANOQA010000180.1:0-8733 GCA_031422145.1 bacterium
GGTAGTAATATTGGTCATACTGAGTACCGGGGCCTTTGTCGGATACAGCGGATATGTAAGCTCCAGTCGAGATAGCAAGAGGGTGGCAGATTTATCCGGCATATACAGTGGACTTGCTACGTACGCTGCAAAACATAGTGAGCTTCCTATTCCCTCTGAGTCTATCGAGATCACCCACCTCGATAGCGTCATAGGAAGACAATGATACGCCGGGAAACAGGTACTTTCGGATATCGGCCTCACAAAAGGAGGACGTGACCCAAAAAATAATATATCGTATACCTACAATATTGACGTTACCAAACAAAAAGGACAGCTCCTCGGATATTTTGAGAGTGATGCCAACGCAAATATCCTCACTCTCGATAGTATGGTTCCAGCTGTTCGAGCGTTGAGTTATGAAGATCTCAATCCTACCACGACCGGTACAAAACTCGGAATATTTGTCATGACCGGATCTCATACTCCGATCCAAGATATCTGGACGGGTTCTCTCGTGCTTGATACTCTCACACTCTTGGGAGGGCTTGTGATAGGGAGTTGTGCGGGTGATGGAAGTGATACACTATCTGTAACTGGAGATACAGTAACTCAGATTTCTAACTGCTATGCCCTCTCAAAGCCACTCGGACGATGGGCTATCCCGAGCGATCCAAGAAATATATTTGCGAGCGGATCTATCTGGACAAAAAACTGGAGTGCGAATGCCTGTCCTACAAGTGGTCTTTCAGTGATCATGCTCAACCCTGGTATTGATACCATACCAGCTACCCTCGCAGCAAATACGATCTATATACTCAATCCTGGTGAGTACCCAGTCACTCGAGCGAGTACTACTTCAGGAAGCCCCTGCAGCGCCATCATCGGAAAAGATCACGAAGATCCTATTTCGCAGCTCATTAGCTATTCCTGATCTACCAATATTTCATCTCTTTTTACAGGAAATGGAAATAATCTAATTGTCTCGAATCTGACTTTATCTGGCAGTCAAATAGGAGGCACTACAGGAAATGGGATGCAACTCTCCATAAACAACAGTACAGTAGGAAATATTCATGCAGTAGGAAATTCATCCAATGGGATATTTTGTAGTGGTTGTACGAATAGTAGCTTTGAAGATATTATTACTCATAGTAATACTGGTAACGGATTTAATGGTGGTGAAGGATGTTATCCAAGCTTTGTAAATAGTACTGTTTCACAGCTCCGATCTTTTAATAATGGAGGAGCAGGAGTATATCTCGGTAGAGTGTGTGCGGGATGAGGAAATGCCTTTGGGAATACACGGCTTGATAAACTTACTCTCTATAATAATGTAACTGGTTTTATGTTTTACGGAAACGGAAACAGTTATTCGAGTGCTAATATATCGAATATTCGAAGCTTTAATAATACTAACGACGGCTTGTATCTGTATGCAATAAGTGGTACAAGTTTTTCTAATATTGTATCTTTCAATAATGGAGGAAAGGGAATACATTCTCCAGATAGCTATAGCAATTTTTGAAATTACTGACAAAATATCCTCTCAAATATAGTCACTTTCAATAACGCAGATAGTGGAGTATACGGAAGTCGAGAATACCATACAGCTCAGAGTAATATGTACTCGTACAATAATGGTGGTTACGGGCTTGGATATAACTACTCTACCTATCCTCGAGCGTTCAATATTATGAAAACCTTCTCCAATGGAGCTGCTTCTGGACTCTGATGGGGAGGATTCGGAGCTACGGGAGACTTTACGGGGACTGGATTTTTGACAGGAACTCATGATACTACTGGCACCTATGATAGTAGTTGGGCTATAGCTCCTGAGGTAGCTGGTTGGGATACTAATATAAAGGGGCGTCAAACTGGAGTCTCCCTCGGTGAAAATCCTTCATTTACTTTCTGATCAAATATACCCCTTCAGCTCTCTACCTACCAAGCAGATGGCTGTGCAGCACTTGCAGCTCCGAGATGTAGTCCAGCCATTTGACCATCCTGGACCTATGATACTACCAAACGAGTGGGCGAATGGTAACATTACTACACTATGTATATAAATAGATCTCGCTCCGCCTTCACTCTCCTCGAGATCATCGTCGCCGTGACGATCCTCGCGATCCTCGCAACGGTAGCTTTTGTGAGCTATAACGGATATTTTAACTCGAGTCGAGACGGAGCGAGACTGCAAGATATTACCAAAATTCACGGTTCGCTCGTAGAACTCAAGGCAAAGAAAAGTATTCTCCCGATCCCAGAGTCAGCCATCATACTCACGGGAAGCGGTGGAAAGGTGTTCGGATATCAGGGATTCATCGGGAGTGGAACACTCGCAAGTATTGGGATATCTCGAGGAGGTAAGGATCCGAAAACAAAAGAATACTATACCTATGTTCGAGATGCCCGGGGTGGAAGTATGCAGATACTCGGATACTTCGAAGAAAACGGATACCAGAGTCGATTTACTCTCATTCCAGCTACCTACGCCGCTGACCTTACCAAGCTCTATCCCGTCACGATCGGAGATCGGCTTGGGATATTTGCTATGAGTGGGTCTCGTGCCCCTATCCATACTGAGCTCACAGGTACAGCATCTCTCGCGAATCTCGCTGCGAGTGGAGCACTCATAACTGGAGGATGTACGGGCTCTGGAACTGGGTTTGTCCCATTTACTGCGAGTGGAGTGGTCGGAGTAGAGGAATGTTTTGAGAAAGGAAGGCAGCCTAACGCTGTAAGCTATATTCCAAGCGTCACTCACTATCCAAATTGTGACACTCCTGATATCACCCTTCCGAATGGCCAAGTATGGGCAGCCTGCAATGCAGGAGCCACTACCGCATACAACGGGCAGATCATTGGAGACTGTGGATGATCAGCGAGTGACTGCAATATATCCTTGCGGAATGTACTCGGCGGAATGTATCAATGGGGGAGAAATGATAATATAGCTCCTCAAGGAGTCCCTATTGGCACTCGACCACCTGTAGGTACTCTTGCTGGTGGAGTATGACACACAGATTTTATACAAAGCAATCAAGACTGGGCTTTTTTTGCACCACCCAATCTTTGGGGAGGAGAAAATACTACCACTACTACGGGCTCTTTCAGTACAGAATCTCCCATCCATCAGCAAACTATGCGATGACCCTGTGAAGCTGGATATCACGTTCCTACTCAGAAAGAATGGTGTGATGCCGCAAGTAGCATCAATCCAACTTTGAATTGTAACGGTTCAGGGCAAAGTGATACCCTCGTAACAACGATATTAAAACTTCCCTATCTGGGAGTTCGAGGTTGGTATGATAGTACTTACTCAGGATGAGGAACGAGTGGACTCTACTGGAGTTCTACTCCTGGAGTTGGTACACAAGGGCGTGGAATATATCATTCTACTGGTCCAACCTTCATTTGATACCAGACATACCAAGCAATGGGAGGAAGCGTTCGTTGTATGAAAAACTAAATATCTTTGATTTACTGATAGACTCTTTCGTGATCTCCTATGTCGATAAAAAGTACCTCTGCATAGTTTCACTTTTCTCGGAATACAAGTCGAAGGTTATTACTCGCTGATATAGCTCGTTGGCTATACATCGGTTTCCTCAAAGGATGATTATGGAGTGCTACATTCTGTGGGTCTTCACAAAATAAATCTATCGTATCTATAACCAAGACTTTGTCCTTGTTCTCAAGCCTCTGAAATCCAGAAAGAAATTTCTTTGAATACTGTATCTTCATATTTATATGGATCTACGAAGAAAATCAGTAGCCTCCTTTCATTCAAATGAACCGTATATTTCTTCTTCTCAAGTATCTATACGATGAACTAAATCGTCTATTTCTTGAGCGTATTCGGCTGATATTTTATAGTAAGATTCAGTTCTTCCGCCAAATCTCATCGTACTCTGGAGAGAAAATGAGAGAAACGTGGTAAAGTCCATATGATGTGCTCTGGCGTATTCCTCCGCTTGTCGTTTGAGTCCGAGATCGAGACGTACCGTAGTAGAGACTTTTTGAGGTGTATTGAAGAGAGCAGGAGTCATGTGAGAGATTTATGTATGGCTCTAGTATATCTATCTACCATACATTTTCAAGAAAGAAGAATGAGTAGAATTGGTGAAGAAACTATCTCTACTTCCCGGTATGCTCTCGTACTCGGATATGCAACTCCCGTAGCTGAGCCTCATCGATCTCGGTCGGAGCGTTCATCATAGTATCTTCCGCTTTCCCTGACTTAGGAAAGGCGTAGATCTCTCGGATATTGGACTCGTCTCGGAGGATCATGAGCATTCGATCAAACCCAAACGCAAATCCTCCATGCGGAGGCACTCCATACTGAAATGCCTCGTACATCGCTCCAAATTTTGCCTTCACTTCTGCTTCTCCCTTTCCTACCACCTGAAATGCCTTGATGAGTGCCTCTACGGAGTGATTACGAATAGATCCCGAGAGAATCTCGTATCCATTGAGTGCCAGGTCATACTGACATCCATAGATAGAAAGTGGATCGGTATTTCCCTCAAATGCCTGAAGTCCTCCATGTGGCATAGAAAATGGATTGTGT
The DNA here is from genome assembly GCA_031422145.1 of bacterium. Classification (GTDB taxonomy): domain Bacteria; phylum Patescibacteriota; class Gracilibacteria; order BD1-5; family UBA2023; genus JANOQA01. The sequence continues at coordinate 4,553 of JANOQA010000180.1, forward strand.
TCAAAATCATACGATCCATCGTCTTTTTGCTCATACATCGGAAAGTCCGTGATCCACGCAAAGGCGAGCTCCGCAGGATTCGCGAGTCCAAAGTTATTTCCGATATACGATCGTACTTTTCCGAGGACTTTGTTGACGAGTTTCCGATCTCCCGCTCCGAAAAATATCACATCTCCGACTTTTGGCTCAAATATTTTTTCAAGGGTAGCGAGCTCATCTCCCGTGAAAAATTTGAGGATCGGGGATTTTGCTCCTTCGGCCTCGTAGAGGATATAGGCAAGCCCTTTAGCTCCTTCGGCCTGGGCGACTCCCGTGAGCGTATCGATCTCAGAGCGAGAGAGAGACCCATCTCGACCAGCTACTTTTTCCATTTTAAATGCTTTGACCACTCCGCCATCTTTGACGGCCTGAGCAAATACTGAGAATCCTGAGTCTTGGAAAGTCTCAGAAAAGTCAGCGAATTTCATCCCAAATCGGAGATCTGGTTTATCAGATCCGTACTGATCCATTGTCTGTATATGAGTCAGTCGTACAAACGTCGGAGTGATGACTTTTTTCTCTGGCACGAGGTCCGCGACGAGATCCTTGGCAAATCTCTCCGCTACCGCGAGTACGTCATCTTGCTCGACGAAGCTCATCTCACAGTCGATCTGGTAGAACTCACATGAGTGTCGATCTGCTCTCGGATCTTCGTCTCGAAAACACGGAGCAATCTGAAAATATTTATCGATCCCTCCGACCATGAGGAGTTGTTTATACTGTTGGGGAGCTTGTGGGAGAGCGTAAAATTTGCCATGGTGGAGTCTCGATGGGATGAGGTAGTCTCTCGCTCCCTCAGGAGAAGATGCCGTAAATATCGGGGTTTGTACCTCGATAAATTTCTCACTCGTGAACCAATCTCGAGTATATTTGTTCATCCGAGCTCGGAACTCGATGATCTCTCGTACGGGCTTTCGACGAAGATCGAGATAGCGATGCTTGAGGCGAATCTCTTCGTTTGAGGTACTGTGATCGTCGATCTCAAATGGAGGGAGTTTGGATACAGAGAGTACTTCTGCGGTCTGTACGATGACTTCTATCCCTCCGGTAGTGATCTTGTCATTTACCTGACCTCCTGGTCGAGCTCGTACGAGTCCCGTGATCTTGATGACGTACTCAGCTCGGTAGCTCTCAGCGAGAGTCGCTACTTCTGAGGGAGTACTTTCATTTGTATCGTAGACAGTCTGCGTGACTCCATAACGGTCTCGCATATCGATAAATACGACTCCTCCGTGATCTCGACGGTTAGCGACCCATCCAGAGAGGGTGACAGTAGTTCAGATATGTGCGGCAGTGAGTTCGCCGAGAGTATGGGTACGGTGCATAGGGTGATTGTTAAATTATTTGATTTTTAGATCGAGAGTGATACTATTTAAGTACATTTTGGGGTTACCCACAATACCCGTCTCGCAAGAGGCGGGATATTTTTTTATTCCTCTCCTTTTTCACTCTCAATACGAGTACGTATTTCATCTAAAGTTTCATCTCCATACATCCAGTAGATAGTACCAGCTGGCCAAGATTTATTCTGATTTCCTGTTATTATAGCTGCTGCATAAGAAGGACTCATTATCTCATTATTAAACTCAATTTTCCTATCATCTATGACTCGTGCTCGGATATTCGTATCATTCACAAAAGTAAGCTCCGAACCTGGTAGAATATTCGCCATACTAAATCTAAATGGTGGCCGCCTACGACGGGCTTCATCTAAGGCTATTTGATCTTCAATAGTTTCAACTATATCTACCCCTGGAGTTAGATTATCAATCTCTGCAATCTTTAAAGCTGCTACAACTCGACTAGGAGCAATCTTAAAAAATTCCCTTTTCGGATTAATTCGATTATCGCCGAACGCCTCATGGAGTTGTTTTTCAACAAAGTCACAGCTTGGTACTGAACATGCATAGAAACAGGTAAATGGGAGTGGAACACTCGTAGAACTACTCAACTCTCGTACTCTCTGCTCTAGAGTAGTAGTCGTTTTTCCTATTTTCACATAACCAGGCATCGCCTCATTAGTAAGGATATATATTATCTGAGGCATATCAGGAAGAATAAAAAAAACACAGAAATATATCTGTGCTTTCGGTATCTCGCTGAGATAAGGTACCACCGAAGGCGTGAGCTCAAGTTGAGACTCTGCTTGATTTACTCGTGACGGGAGTACCGAGAGGATCTACTGGGCTTTCGCTTTTCTCCCTCCAGCTCGCGGGTGTTGGCCGCTCGATCGCTTTTGATGGAGATATAGTATAGAACTCTCTGATATTTGCAAATCGCTTACCTCACGATACAATCCCTGCATTACCCTACTTTTATGTCTCGTATCAAATCTACCCTCAAAGAATACTTCTTCTCTCTCAATTTTATCACCCGAGATCTCCTCACGGTCTATAAGAATTTCTTTCACTGGAATCTCTCCAAGATCGTTATCCTCGGATACACCGTCCTGGCTGGAGTGATACTTTCTCTCCCCTTTCTTGCTCTCGGGATCTATCTCTCGTACCGAGTATTTTCAGGAGTAAGCCCAGAGAGTTTAGACTCATTTATGAACTCTGGAGTAATCTCTGAACAGGTGTTTATGATGATCGGAGAGAGTATCCCGAGTATTTTTGGGATTATCCTTCTCGCAATAACGGTATTTAGTATTCTCACCGTAGCACTCACGTATGGATATGTCCTCATGACTCGAGTGTACGAGAGCTATACGAAATGAGAGAAACTTCCGATCCGAAAAAATCTCTATTTTTCTCGAGTCCATATCACTAAGTTTGTAGGGGTGCTCGCTTGGTCATCGCTCTATCTCATCCCTCCTTTTCTCCTCGCGGGACTCATCCTCCTCGGACTCTTTGGACTCACTCAGTCCGGGATCATCGATCCCAAAGCGAGTACTACTCAGGCTCAGATCCTTGGTGGACTCGCTCTCATAGGATTTATCGTGAGTCTCGTATACCTCGTAGTTCTTGGACTTCGTTTGGCATTTTCATACGTACTCCTCGCCCTCGAAGATACTCCTACGAGTACGGCTCGATCCTACGTACGAGAAAGTCTCTCTTTCACTCGAGGACATGTTATATTTTTAGTGAGTCTCCTTGTACCATTTGTGCTGATCACCGCGGTAGTTACCGGACTCTTTCAGAATATGGAGTCAGCTCGACTCAAGTGAGTACTCATCGAACACATCAACACCGTAGCAACGAGCGACCCTGAGAAATTTGGCGATGATCACACCTATATCCGCCAAAACTATGTACGTTCGAGTGTATTAAGTGAGGACGATCTCCGAGTGGTGATCGAGATCCAAAACGAGTTCAATCCAAAAAAAGATGGGGTAGATCCCGAGTATCTCTCGGCGGTATTTCCGTATCTTTCTCTCACGGAATTCATCGAAGAGAAATGAATATACTGGGAGTCTCTCGCCTTTGGAGTAGTACTCTTCCTCCTCCTCGAGTCGATCCTTGGGATGGTCTATGTATCAATACTCCATATATTAGGAACAAAGCCGCTCATCGCATCTCAGACTCTTCTCTCTCCAGAAAAAATTCTCCAAAAAGATTCAGTCACTCGAGTAAAGAAAGCACCGATCAAAAAGACTCCTCTAGCTAAGAAAACAACTCCGACTCCAAAAAAAGAAGTAAAAAAGAGTATTACTCAGACTATCAATCCAAAGAAATAATTTGTTCTGTATTTTTACAGGGTATAATTTTTGTAAAAATACAGGAATTATTATAAAGTAGTTATACCTCGTTTATCGACGAGCAGGTCACCTACTATTTGTAAATGATCCTGTCTCGAGGTGACGAGATAGGAGAAAAAAGGAGTTTTCATGTTTCTTTCAGAAACTCACACTATCGTTGGTACTCTAACGCTGATGTTGCTGTGGGCATATTTTGCTCATGCAACATATCCGCAAAAGCGGAAACTGCTTGCAGTTGTCAATCTGATAGCTGCCCTGGCATTCTTCCTGATACCATGGTTTTCATGGTTCGCTATGGTGCCGTATATCTTCGGCATCATAGCTTTGGTGGTGGCTGTGAGGGTAGCGTTTTCAACTCTTCCGCTGGAGGAGACCATGACAGACTAAGCCCTCTTTTCTCCTCTACAACGCCCCTCACGGGGCGTTTTACTTGTAAATATAGAAT
>JANOQA010000181.1:0-4044 GCA_031422145.1 bacterium
CCAGCTCGAAGAGCTGATTTTACTCCACTTGAGCTTATGTACTCGGTTTCGTGGGAGGGTTTCATATAGGTAGTTTCGAGCCCTGGAAATTCTCGTGTATTAAAAAAATGAAGCGTTGCCTCATCGAGGGTGTCCTGAGAGTTTCGGATTCATCGTACGAGACGCTTGATACCGAGGTGCTGCATAGCGTGTACTACAGATCCTTGGATTCCTATGATACGGTCGGATGTGATTTTCCCTTTGAGAGCTCCTTGGGTGAGTCGAATACGTTCTCATTGATCAAAGAGGGGAGACTTTGTATCATTTCCAGCTATAGCGATGAGGAGATCATTTGTTTGGAGAGACTGGGTGATCACTCCGGTATGTCCGAGAGTGAGGGGATCAGCAGAGAGTGCGTAGAGAGCCGGAGTTTTCATAAGTCGTAATGTATGAGATGTAGAGAGAGTATATCCAGGTATATCTTAGGTTAAGATTTATTTCGACTAAGTGTCATATTTTATAATAGAGTGGGTATACTATCTTTTGTATCCAGAGAAAATCGAGTAGTATAAAAGTGTAATTATATCTTTCATATGAAATATACCTCCTTACTCGAGCGACTCGGGATCGAAAAAAGATCTGCTGAAATATATCTCTTCCTACTCGATGCTGGACCAAGCTCAGTAGCAAAGATTGCTCAAAGTCTGGACTACCATAGAGCTGAGGTCTATCATGCTCTTCCGCTTCTTCTAGAAGATAATATGGTCGTAAAAATTTCCAAATGAAAACGACTCCTCTATCGCTCAGAAAGCCCGGATACTTTGAGACAAAAGTTTGAACTATTTGAATCTCAGTATAAAACAGCTCTTCCTAAGCTCATGGATAGCTACCGAGAACGAGCAGAACGACCCGTATTTACCTACAATGAAGGACGAGAAGAACTCGCCCATCTCAACCTCAGAGTTCTTGAGGTGGTACCAGAAGGGGGCATTTACTTTCGTCTATCATCAGGACGACATGCTCCAAACTCTCACCTATACATCTCTCCTGAGTATGAAAACCTTCGAGATATAAAAGAGCTTGAGCGAATGGTGATCACAAGCGAGAAAAATCGTACTCAGAAACCGAGCTCCCCGGGTCGTCATGTTCAAACTATTCCAGCCTCTTTTGACCCGTTTGATGATCATATTACCAAGATTATTTATGCGGATCGAGTGAGTATCATCGACTATGAGTCTGAGACCGCATTTACTGTCCAGAGTGAGAGATATGCTCGGTATGAAGAGAAGCTATTTCGTCTGCTTTCCCGACTCCTTGCAGAGTCAAAATAGTCGTACTATCCTCGATAGTTTTTCTTTCTCGTTGGCAAAGCACGCAAACTCAGTACGATCATGCATATGAAATGCATTGTAGGACTCGGTAATCCCGGTAAAAAATACGAAAATACTCGCCATAATATGGGATTTTTAATGCTGGATATACTCCAAAATATCTGGGATTTTCCGGAGTTTTCTGCGAGCAGATTCTCAGGAGTGATCTCTGAATGAATACTCCAAGGTGAGAAGTGCATACTTCTCAAACCGACTACATTTATGAATCTATCGGGACAGTCGGTTCAGGCAGTATGCTCGTTTTATAAGATCCCTATTTCGGATATTTTAGTGATCTCAGATGATCTGGATATGGATTTTGGGAAGATACGCTATCGAAGCGGAGGAAGTTCCGGAGGACAAAATGGATTGAGATCCATCGCTGAGTCACTCGGGACTTCAGAATTTGCACGTCTCAAGATCGGTATCGGTCGAGACTCTCGATATGAGGTCAGTGACTGGATTCTCTCAAAACTTAGCCCAGATGAGCTGAGTTCTCTCGAAAAAGAAATACTTCCCCTCGTAAGAGAAAAGATAGAAATGTGGATTTCTTGAATTACTCTTTAGGATAGGTAGATCCCCACCATTCGGCGAGTTTTTTCATCTTTTGGGCGAGTTCTCTTCCTCGATCCGAGAGGTCGTAGCGAGACTCAGTATCTTTAGTCAGGAGCTTCATCTCTACGAGTTCTGCGAGTCGATCCGAGAGGATCTTGGTATTTGCTTCTCCGATAGCAAGGCGTATATCCGTAAAAGTATGTGCCCCGTAGCTCACGGACTGCAGTATAAATATCATCCATTTCTTTCCGAGGAGAGAAAAGAGTGTCTGAGCATGAATACAAGAGCACTTTGGAGATCGAACCATGTAGGTATGGTAATGAATTTATTTTCTAAAGCAAAGATTTGCATTTCTGAGAATGAAGAGTACTCTCATATTACTTTATTTTCTACACTAACTATGACATTTCTCTCACAACTCAACTGGCGATATGCTACCAAGAAATTTGATACTACTAAAAAAGTATCTGATACAGATCTCGACCAAATACTCGAGGCAATCCGCATGACTCCCACTTCATTTGGGATGATGCCGTATCATTTTTATATCGTCACCAATCCAGAGAAACTTGAGGCTATCCAAGCTATCGCCTGGAATCAGCCACAGATCACTACTTGTTCTCATCTCATCGTATTTGTAGCTCGAAATGATCTTGCTCAAGTACAAGAAGAATATTTTTCTCTTATGAGCGGAGGAAATGCTGAAATCCGAACTAAACTCAAGGGATATGAAGATATGGTAAGTGGATTTGTAGCTACTAAAGATACAGAGACGGCCCATATATGGTCTACAAAACAGGCGTATATCGCTCATGGATTTGCACTTGCGGCCTGTGCTGAGCTCGAGGTAGACTCTTGTGCGATGGAAGGATTTGATCCTGCGGCACTTGATGCTATCCTCGGACTTCCTGCGACTCAAAAGTCGGTAGTACTCCTCCCTATTGGATACCGAGCTGAGGGCGAGGCTCCTCGTGGAGGAAAGGTGCGGTTTTCGAGAGAGGCGATGTTTAGTGAGCTGAAGTAGAACTAAACATCTTCAGTACGATCAACAGTTCCTATTTCCTCTCTAAGGGGATGGATTTCCTCTTCTGATATAGGATAGGATAGAGACAAAGCAGTTGTGACTCTTGTAAGATCAGCAATTTCACTCTTTTCATCAAAACCTCCTAAGAATATTAAATGAGGGCCATTCTTTATGGTAAACTGATGAATTGATTCATATGTTATGAGAAGGATTCGATCATTGAAGATAGACTCTAATCCTGTAATGAAGAAGCACGATACTCAACCTCACTTATTATTTGATATAATACCTGTAGGTCCTATAGGGTTTTCTTCTGCTAAAGTATCAGAGGAGTACCAGTATCACACAAACTTCATTGCCTCTATTGCATTATCAGGAGGAACTTCTATTTTTATGACAGTTCTTTCTGAGTTTAGGTTAGGTTGATCTTTTTCATTGCTGACTACGGAGAAGTTTTCAGATTCTTGAAGCTGAACAGTAAATAAATGTCCTTCTAGTGTGCTTAAAGGTACTGATTTCTTTCGTATTTTTGTGTTAATTCTTCAGTCTTGCGAGAAATGAGCCTCACCATCTCTATGGTGACTGTATTTTACTCTATTGGTAGTGACTTTTCAACCATTCTTTAAGCTTAATTCCGTTGGATCGCATCACTTAAGATTCAAAGGAAGTTCACTGAGTATCCCTCTCGAGTCATTAAAATAAGGGAATCGTACGTAGATAGATCAATCCTTTCAAAATCAAATTTGAAAGAGCTTATTGACACTTTCATTTATCTGAATCGTGAAAATAAACTCTTTTGCTCTGAACACAGTAATAAGTCCTTTAGAAGAATTTTTCCGGAATGCAGTCATGTGTGAATATCTAAGGAAATAATATAGTATGTACTCAATACCTAAAGTTTCGCAAAACTTTATAAACCGTACTTCTCTTACCAGCTGGGCTCGCCCTCTGGGCCGCGTAGGTCAGAGTCCAAAACGTTGGACTCTTCGATGCTTTGCATCGCCCTACGTTCTGCGCCCAGCATCTGAAGTTGCACATTGCCACTTAAAAACCCATCCTTTCGGATGAGTTTTACGTGTCAAATGGTGCAACCAGCTGGGCTCGAACCAGCGACCT
>JANOQA010000182.1:0-17061 GCA_031422145.1 bacterium
ATGATACTGCTTTTGTATTCTTTTCAGGACTCATTTGATGAGAACTTCAAAGAGAAGGAGGTGAGGATGGGTAATCTATATTCATACTGCGACTATAGCATAAATCTTCTATAAGGTCAAAGATCTCATGACAAAGCCCTAACTGCCCTTCGGGGCTTTTTTATATCTTTTAATTCCAGTGTATTTCTGCTAAATTTTGGGATACTAAATAGCTATTTGTTTGAGAAAATGGTCGACTCCCAAAAAATCCCGTATGTGCAGAAAATGGACTCGGATGGGGTGATGTGACGACGAGATGCTTGGTTCGATCGATCGAAGCCCCTTTTGAGATAGCGTATTTTCCCCAAAGGATAAATACGAGAGATTCTTTTTGATCTGAGAGTACCTGTATGATCCGATCGGTAAATATTTCCCATCATTTTCCGGCATGCGAAGCTGGAAGTCCAGATCGTACGGTGAGGACACTATTGAGGAGGAGAACCCCTTGACTCGCCCAGTCAGAGAGATCGGTCTCGGTTCTCATGACACCAAGATCTGACTCGAGTTCTTTGTATATATTTCGGAGGCTCGGCTGAGATTTTCCACCAGATGGCGTACTAAAAGAGAGTCCCGTAGCGGCTCCCGGGGTATGATAGGGATCTTGCCCGAGGATCACGACTCTCACCTGGTCAAATGGAGTGAGCTCAAAAGATCGAAATATATCTTTCGGAGCTGGATGACAGAGCGTCTCTGAGTACTCGTTTCGTACAAAGTCAGTGAGCTCTGTCCAATATGGGATTTCGAATTGATCCTGGAGAATAAGATGCCAAGAAGGATGTATTTTGACGGTCATAGAGAGATTATATCTACACTTTCCTCAGAAACTCAAGGTAAGATATTGACTTTATTTAAAATATAAGTAATAAACATAAGTCAATTTTCCAATATCAACCAACTAAGAAAGGATGGCGGACATGACAACATCGTTCGTTAATATCTATACAAAGGTGTTGGGGCGGGCAGTCGCTCGCTTCAACACAAAAACCGCTCATCTGAGGGGTCGTAAGCTCACTCCGAGTGAGGAGCTTTTCGTAGCAAGTCAATCTTGGTTGGTGCTACGAGAGGCAAAGACGAAATCCATCCAGGGTTTCGTGATCGAGTTAGCACTCGACGGGAAGTCTCCTACAGACTACTATAAAACTCGTTGTGCTGATGCCAATGCAGGATCTACCCATAGTATCTTTACAGCTGCTATGGATAAGTTCTTTACGGGTGACAAAGACTCCATAGTAGGCTGGGAGATCAAGAAACTCTCAGATTGGACCCAGGAAGGAAATCATCTATACCAGACAACTATCCAGAGAGCACTTTGCCAAAAAGAAAGTGATGTACTGGGTGAGTTTGGTAAGCAGATATTCTCAACTTCGACCCCAGCTATCCAGCAGGCGGTGAGAGCTACTGAGACGATGAGTCCTGTAGTATTTCGCCGTTGGCTCAAGCATGAAAATGTGGACTTCCAGAGCTTTGATAGCTACCTAGCTCGTCTCTCGTATGAGCAGATCCAGAGTCTCTTGATCCATGAAAAGCTCATCCGTGATGGAGCAGCTGACTCAAGCTTACCGTGTTTTCGTGAGGGCCTCACCAACAAGATCTGGAATATAGCATCTCCAAATGCTGAAGTGTGCGAGAAATACGCACCATCACAGGCAGTTGCTACCAATTTCCTCGGGCTTGGGCTTGGGTTTCCGCTGTATCCCGATGCAACGTCGGATATACGAAACCCGCTGAGTACGATCACTCAGCTTCACTCGCTTAACCCCGACAAGGGGTTCGTAGTGAACCAGGAAATCCTTGGGCTGTACTGGCTCCTCTATCGCAAACTCAGGAGCAACGAGCTCTGGAATACCGACCAGGTTGTGAAACCTGGTTTTGGTGTATGTCCTGGATTTTGGTACACCATCATCATGTGGCTCGCCTCCATCCTCGTACCTCCTATTGCTCTCGTAGCAGCGTGGTTCAGCTACGGTGGATTCGCAGTAGTATTTATGGCGATCGCTCTAATCAGCCCAGTGTTCTATGGACTCAACACTGTCCTGTATATGCTCCGACGAACTGCGTGGAATAGCAAGGTTTGGAAGGCTATCGGGAAACGTATCGCATTCGGTGGGTTAATCCTTGTTCTGGCTGGACTCCTGAAGGTAACCTATGAAAATAGCGTCATGTTCTGGACACTCTGTACTCTCATAGTCATGGGCTTTCTAGCTCAAGGCCAAGAAGACACAGGGAGTGAAGATTCCTTTCCGGGGATTTTCATACCATTGATGGGAATACTGGTCCTAGCTCTTGGGTGGGATATCTACCAGATTGTAGCCATTTACTCTGAGATAGTCATGAAGACTCTGATGATCGTCTGGACAATAGTGATGTATATATTGCCAGTAGCCGCTATATGCTTCGGTGGATATTTCCTTTTCAAAAGATTGGATATATACTACCGAGAGCATGGTATCCCTAGGAATTCAATCTCCCAAAAGAACGAAGCAACTCACCAGCTGTTTCGTTCGATAGGCCGAGGAGGATTGATTGGACTACTTACAACAGTACTACTCGGATGCACTCTGGTAGTGACAGAGGTGGATATTTCCTATATCAGTTTCCTACTGATGCTTGGATGTGTTGGAGTAAGTATTGTCTGTGTCCAAGGGTTATTTTGGAAATCCCCTCGAGCCATTTGGATACAAAATCATCTGACTCTCTCTGGTAAGTACCATCAAATGATCGAGACCAGTAACCCTGCCCTCTGGGAAAATGGCAAGTTCGTACTCGATCGCTCGGATATATACAGACTCGGATCTGATTTGGAAGAGTGGTTTGATCTCGATATAGTCATATCGCTATTTCAGCAAGCGACCAGCATCCAGGGACTCAGAAATCTCTCCATCCATATCCGTACTAAACTCGGATTTAAAATCTGGACTACCAGTTCCAGTTTTCGCTCGCTCTTTCTCTCGGGTATCCCCTTTGAAGAAATGGCGACTCAGTGGATGGAAGAAGGCCACGGAAAGTGGAAGTGGCTCGAGTTCGAAGGAATTCGATACATAGTGCTCGATAGTGAAAAACAAAAACTAATATCCTATGCTCCCTATGAGGTTCGCACCCTCATGAAACAGGGTACTATCGAAAGTATCTGGGAGAAGCTCGGGAAGATTGCTAGACCTATTGGTCATGCGATAGGTCGAGTGTTCACTCCGGTGATTGGGATCTTTATCCTGCTTATAGCAGGGATCGGGTATATACTCGGTCTAATAGGTACCGGTATATCTCATATACGACAGCTTTGGAAACTGTTTCATGACCGTTGCCCTGCATTTCCTACGTTCAACAAGACATCTATCAAGTGAAATACTGGTAGTTTACTATCCAGGCAACTTTCTCTGACGATGTCCGGCCGCTCCTTCGGGGGCGGCTTTTTTTATTTTCCCACTTTTTTGTCCCTTTTTTGGAGCTACATCGTTATACTCTTTGAGAACTTCTCATTATTTCTCTATCCATATGCCCACTGACCAAGATGTAGTACGTCTCACCTCAGGAGATCTCAGTCTATTTTGAGACTTCTATGAAATGTACGTCCAGAGTATCTATCGATTTCTCTACCACAAGACCCTCGATACTACAACTACCGAAGACCTCCTCCAAGAGACATTTACCAAAGCTCTCGATCGGATCGACTCGTTTCATGGTACGACACTTGCTGCATTTAAATCCTGGCTCTTTACCCTCGCCTACCATGTATTTATCGACCATACTCGAACTCATCGAGATCACCACGAGCTCGATCCAGATCTGGATATGAGCACTCCGACCGAGTACGCAGGAGATATCGATGCACGAGATACTTTAAAAAAAGTCTTCAGTCACCTCGAGACCCTCTCGACCAGAGAAAAAGATCTCTTCGTCATGCGAGTCTGGGATGATCTCTCGTTTAAAGAGATCGCTCAGATCACTGGAAAAAGTCTCGATGCCACAAAAAAAGCATTCTCTCGGACACTCGCATCGATCAAAGCTAACGTACCCATTGCACTGTTTTTTCTCTCTATTTCTTTTCTTCTTTCCTATGAAATCCTCCGTTAGTACCATACTTTCTGAGATCTTTGAGTACGATCCGACTCTCCGCTTCAAAGAATCTGAGATCCGCTCGTATCTCGAAATTCTCCTAAAAAATAAACCCGAAGTCAAAGCCTCACCCGAGCTTATTTCATCTCTTAAATTCAAACTTATGAACTCTATTTCTCCTCCTCCAAAAAGTACGATCAACTGGAAATCTATCCTCGCTGGGTTTCTCGGTGGTGGAGCTGCGGTCAGTTTTGCAGCATATGGTCTCTGGAACACTGAGATACTCAGTGTAGCTCCTCCATGAGTTACTCCACTCCCCAAAGTCACCTCTACGGTAGTCTTTGCTCCGGAAAAGATCATCCAATCCAAAGAATCCTTTGGCAAGATCGCTCTCGCAAATACTCAGTCTGCGGCACCCGCAAGTAGTCAAAATATACAAAAGGATAGCAGAGATCCCCGTATAGCGGAGTCATCCCCTGTATGAATGACTACTCCAGTCACAGCCAGTATAGCACCATCGCCGACGATCAGTGCTCGAGTCAAGTCTATCTCTCCAACTACCAAGATTGCCTCGGATACTACTGCTATCGAAGCTCCTACCGTATCGTCTGACTCAAAGATGATGAGTCCTGATATGATGCCCTATATGCCGATAGAATATGTGTATTCCTATACTGGATCTCTTGGGACAATCCCCAAAGAAATGAACGTCTTTCGTAAAAAAATAGAAAGTATTTCGAGTACTCCCGCCTCTGATATACTCCAAAAGTTCAACCTCACGAGTCTTGATATTGCGAGATTTCAGTCTCTCAAGATACAAAATATGAGTCTCGTGGAAGATCGAGAATACGGACTCGCTCTCAATGTCGACTTTACCCAGTGAACCCTCTATATCAGTAAAAACTGGTCACAGTGGCCACAGTGAAAGTGTATGACCGAGGAGTGTTATACAGCATCTCGAGTAACGATGGAAGATATACCGAGTGAAGAAAAGAGTATAGGTATCGCCGATGCCTTTATCCGTGACTATCAGATCAATCTCTGAGAGTACGGAAAGCCTCGTATCATCCAGCAAGAATGGCGTATGGCCTACATGAGTGCCGTGAAAGCAGGCGATAGTAGTACGGCGTACATTCCCGATACTCTATTTGTCCTCTATCCGCAGCTCATCGACGGCAAAGAAATCTACGAAGAATACGGTGGACTCAAAGGGATCCAGATCGGGATCGATGTAAAATCTCTCCGAGTCAGTGATGTATCTGGTATCGAAAAGATTGCTCTCGAAGCAGCGAGCTATACGCTCGAATGAGAGAATACTAAACTCCTCGAGATCGCTGCCAAATGAGGACGAAGTGGATATATGTACCCATTTGGAGATACTTCTGCCAAAAAACGTGAAGTTCGTCTCGGTGAACCTACTCTCGCCTACTCTCGTCTGTACGACTATCGAGATAATATGAGTAGTGAGCTCCTCGTACCCGCTCTCGTGTTTCCGGTACTCGATACTCCAAAAGATGGTGAATGGTTTAATACTCAGGTGGTAGTCCCTCTCGTGAAAGATTTCTTTGAAGTCCCCGGAGGCAATCCAGCGGTTCCATTTCCTCTGCCAGCTTTGCCGATGGCAAGATAGTGAATCACTAGCAAAATCCCCACTCAAATATATGAGCGGGGATTTTTCAAAGAGATTTTTATTTTCACGATCATTGTAGTATCCAGTGTAGATACCTATATAAGATAACGTGTATCCGACTCTTCATAGAAGAACTAAAATCTAATTTTGTCAATATATTAGCCAAACCGCCAAGTCAGAAGGATCGATACGAGAATATACCGTCTCATCCGGTCGTATGGCTAAAAATGAATTTCTAAATCCATCAAGAGATGATATGAGTCATATCTCTGAAGTACAAGATATCCCTGTAGCCAGTACATCCGCTTCAAATCACGTATTTCCTATCACGTATACTGCGAGCCAGGACTCTGATGGAAGTCCAGTAAGTGGATCGATCAGATGATGAAACTCTGAGTTTTTCCCCCATCGTCTTTTGGCAGGACCAGATACCGCGAAAAATCCATCTCGGAGCTCGAGTGTTCCGATGACTTGATCTGGAATACTTGGATGCTCGAGTCCGATCGTCCAAGTATCTCATGTAGGATTTACTCCAAATGCCGCAATATCACCCCCAAAATTACAGAGGAAATTCTGTACTCCTCGACTCTGCAATATACGCACCGCGATATCGAGAGCGTGTCATTTACCAAATCCTCCAAACTCGATCGGATCCGTCAGATATACCTCTGGTCCAGTATTTATATGACGAAGTTCGTATCAAGTACCCACTATTCTCGTAGGAGTCTTTTTTTTTATAAAAGAATAGTTTTGGTCATATCCGAGTGACTCGAGACTCGTTTTCACCGCCAGAGAAAACCCTAGATCGATCCCCGAGAGTATATCTCAGAGTCGAGAAAGGAGAGAAAAAGTCTCTTCATCGATAGTCTGCCATTCGCCTATGCGACTATTGAGCTTTTCGAGAGTATTCCCCGTACGAAATCGAGAATATCGATCCTCAAAGAGCTCAATCTCCCTGTATATTTCTTTTTCTATATCTAGAGCTTCTCCTTTAGAAATCTCAAATTGGAGAGCAAGTAACGATCCGAGAGCTTCTCGAGAGGTCGTATGCCACATTATTTTTTGAGCCTTGAAAGTGCTGTATTGTAGGCTACTGGGGTGAGAGATGATCCTCCGAGGGTATCAAGATTGGTGAGATCAGCTACTTTGACTCCGACTATCTTCGCTCGGATATTCGTATCAAATCCGGCTATATATTTCGTAGAAACAGGGTTGGTACTCGCAGGAGTAGTGACCGTGATACCTTGGATGGTATTGGTAGCGTCTACTACAAAAGAAAAGGTAGCTTCATCCGTACCAGCGGGTGTTTTATACGTCTCAGTAAATGAGATAGTCTTATTGGTCGAGGAGACAGGAGCTGGAGGAGTGGGAGGTATAGGAGGAGTTGGTGTTACAGGCTGAATAGATCCAGAAGATACTGGCGAAGGAAGGGGAGATATATCGGTAGGTTTGGATTCTGACGGAGGAGGTAGTAACGACACCGCAGGCGCTACGGATCCAGTAGAAGTAGACACGGGAGGAGTATTTTCTCCAGTCTTCTCCATACTATTTGCGGGAGGAGGTACCATACCAGGCATAGGAGGCACGATATCTGGTTTCCCGGGGGGAGTGAGTGGAGTATTGATCACCGGGAGGGTATCTGTGACTACTGGAGGAGTCACAGACTCAGGAGTGGGGGATTCTTTCCCACAGGATACGAGAAATACTGAGCAACAGAGAGCGAGAAAGAGGGTTGATTGACGGAGATTCATAGTGGGCTAATAAAAAGTTATACTTCATACAGTATATGAGAGTATTTTCAGATTTCAATACTGAGAAATAATGAACTCGAACGATTCTTGTAGACCTATTTTTATCCTCCCTTGTAATATATTCATACCACGATATACTATCTACTATTCACCCCCTCTATGGCTCTCAACCTCCCGACACTTCGAGATATTATACATACTCAGAGACTCTCATCAGAGAGCGATACCCCACATATAGACCAGATCCAGGCGATCATCCAGGCTCTTCCTCCAGGAGTAGCGACGAATTTTTCTCTCAAACTCACCCAGTACCTCACCGAGACCTTCCGAGAGCTCAGAACGCTCCGAAAGAGTACTCGATCTATTTCATCACTTTAGTGGTATGAATTTCGAGCAAAGAAACAGAAATGAAGTACTTTCGGGATCTTCCACTATCGAGTCTCAAAAAGCAGAGCTTCAAAAGATGAGACAGGATCCGAAGCTTGCGAGTCTCGAACCTACTCTGGCGAGACTGGATGGAATCTCGGATAAAGAATTTCAAAATCTTTTCCCTCGGATTCAGTCGATAGTACAGGTCTACCAAGGTCAAGTTCAAGCAACTCAAAGGAAAGCTCAAGGAGAGCGTACCGAATTACTCAGTCAATCCGACTCTTCACTCGATCTTAGTCTCGCCTAGTTCTCGGCACTTTTCATGCAAAATACCGAACTCTCCCTCCTTCTCAACGCCTCTACCCTCTCCCCCGAGGCTCGACACGATCTGCTGCGTATATTCCCACTTCTCCCGAGTACCCGACAGATCGAGATCCTCGATCGTTGGCCGGTATTTCTCGAGGCGCTCTACCAGATAGAGGGCAAAGCAGAGCAAGCCAAGCAGCTCGCTCTCTCAGAGACCCTCTCTCGTATATCGAGTCTCATCGACGAAGCTACTCTGCGAGATCGTGCTCGTCAAGCCGTAGACCTACAAAAGTCAAAGTCCCAGCAAGAAGATACCAAAGCCGGAGAAATCTATCAGCAGGGGCTCCTTGAAAAAGAACGTCAAAAAAAACTTGAACTCCTCCAGAAAGTATGACGAAATGGAAGTACCCCTCTTTTTGATCCACTATGAACTCTGTAGATAATTTCCAGCGACTCCGGACTCACTCTCCCTCTCACTCTGACACTGTCAGCTCTATCGAAAAAGCCATCGCGTCTATCGAAGACTCTATCCTGCGAGAAAAGCTCTACCAAAAAATAAATGTAGAACTCGGAGTACTCCTTCTGCGAAATAAAGAGATCGAGTCCTCCCTCCAAAAACTCATGACTTCTGAGATATTTTCTCCAAGTTTCATTTGACTCAAGACGGCAGATCTATAAGATACGCGAGTCTTTTTGGGGATACCCATTATTTTGAAATTATAGTATGACAAATTCTACACTCATCCTCGCGATCCAAAAGCCATTCATCAAGGCTGACATGCCAGTTATCCGTACTGGTATGGAGATCGAGGTTCACCAAAATATTCGTGATGGTGAAAAGACTCGTATCCAAAAATTTCGAGGACTCGTGATCCACACTCGTGGAAAAAGTCCTCTCGATAGAAATATCGTAGTTCGAAAAGACATCGACGGTATCGGAGTAGAAAAGATTTTCGCTATTCACTCCCCTACTATCGTCAAGATAGATGTACTTCGATCATTTAAAGTTCGCCGTAAAAACATCGGATTTATCCGAAATCTCACCGGTAAGGCAGCTCGGCTCAAGGAAATGAAGTAGTTTCCGAATAACTTTTTGACACACATAGGTTTACTCTCTGGTACAACATTCCCTATGAATGAACGAAAAAAATTCACCAAGCCTGTCAACTTCTATCTTACAGAAGCACAAAAACTAAAAATCGAGGCGATTCTTGACCAAAAAGGTCAGAGTCTCACTGATTTTCTCCGAGGCCATATCCAGACTACGATCGAGAAATACGAGGATAAGAACGGCCCCATCAATGTTTACCAGACTTATATCGTCTAATAACTCTTTCTGGAAATCGTATTCAGAAAGAATCCCCTTTTGAATATGAAATTCCAAGAAATGAAGCTTCAGCCGGCTATCCAAGCTTGTCTAGAAAAAAACGGATACCTCGAACCTACGAAGATCCAAGAAGACGTCATCAATCTCGCCCTCGCTGGGAAAAATATAGTCGGTCAATCTCAAACAGGTACTGGAAAGACGGCAGCATTTGTCCTCCCCCTCCTCGAGCTCATCGATACACGTATCCGACGACCTCAGGCAGTGATCCTCGCTCCGACTCGAGAGCTTGCGACTCAGATACGAGATGAAGTCCTCAAGCTCTCTGAAGGTATGTTTCTCCGATCTACCGTAGTATTTGGTGGTACGAGTATCCGTAAACAACGTGAGATCATCGAAAAAGGTCCTCAGATCATCATCGCTACTCCCGGTCGACTCATCGACCTTATCGATAAAGGATATATCGATCTCGCTCAGGTGAAATACTTCGTCCTCGATGAGGTAGATCGCATGCTCGATATGGGATTTGTAGATGACATCGACTATATCTGGGGAAATCTCCCAAAGATCGAGCAGTCTATGACTTTTTCTGCTACGATCCCACAGGAGATGAAAAATCTCCTCACGAAATACGTCGGAGAAGGATATGAATTTATAAAATCTACGGATGAACTCACCGTCGACAAGATCGATCATTCGTTTATCGAGGTAGAAACTTTTGATAAGTTTAATCTCCTCAAGGACTATATCGTCGCTCACGATAAACAGAAAATCATCGTATTTTCTCGTACAAAATTTGAGACGGAGCATCTCGCTCGTGTCCTCCAGGACAACGGAGTCAGTGCGGAATATCTCCATGGAGATATGGAACAGAGAGATCGTACACGAGCTCTTCGTCGGTTTAAAGAGGATGAAGTACAGGTATTTGTGACGACGGACGTAGCGGCTCGAGGACTCAATATGAACAATATCGAGCTCGTGGTCAACTATCACGTACCGGAAGATCCAGAAGCATACATCCATCGTATCGGTCGTACTGGTCGAGCAGGGGCGAGTGGAAAGGCGATCATGTTTGTCGCTCCTACCGAGAAACTTCTCCTCAAAAATATCGAAAAACGAAACAAGATTCGTATCAAGCAGATCGATATCAACGGTACTGAAATAGTACGTGCCGTCGAAGAAGAACGAACTGGATTTGGTGGAAGAGGTCGTGGACGTGGACGATCTGGTGGTGGAGGTGGAGGATACGGACGTGGAGGAGGATACCGAGGATCATCTGGTGGAGGAAGTGGTTACCACGGATCTCACTCCAGTAGTGCTGGTGCCCCTAAATATAATCCTTCGAGTGAAGGAGCTCCGGAGCGATCCGAGTTTGGTGGTGGACGATCTGGTGGATATGCTGGTCACTCAGCTGCTCCAAGTACTGGTGGATACCAAGGTGGACGATCATCATCTGGAGGATACCAGGGAAGTGGTACTGGAAGCCGAGGTGGATATCAGGGTCACGCTCCATCAAGTGGTGGTGGATACCAGGGGGAACGATCATCTGGTAGAGGATACGAAGGAAGCTCTCCTCGAGCAGAACGCAGTCCCAACTACGGAAATGACCGACCTCATCGAGCTCCTCAGGGAGGCGGAGAGTTCAGTGTATTCGGAGGATAATTTCTATTATACTTCATTAAAAAAACTCCCGATTATTCGGGATTTTTTGCTACTCTATGTGAGACTGGATGCTGATATACACTGGTCGACTCTGGCCCCCAGATCAGTGATCATAAGCTCGAGTTTTCCATCTTTTTCTGAGAGAACCATGATATTTTCTAGTTTTACTTCAAAACCTCAGGTGATAGGGAGTCACTCGTTCTGCAAAGTAGTCTTTATTTCTCAGAGGAGCTGAAGCCTCTCTGAAGGAGTTTTATATTGAGAAAGAGATATTCACTGCACCCTGGGTAAGACTACTAAGACCCCATCTTCATTATCTAGGATTTGAAATACAGAGGATTTCATAGGATTGATGACACGTATCTCAAGCCCCGGAGCAACTATAGGAGGTCGAGAGGCGACTTGATCATGTAAACTACAATACTCAAGAATTTGGGGTAAATAGAAAAAAGTGTGTGCTGTTTTAGCAAGTAAAACTTGATCATAGAGCCAAAAGATTATGCTAAAACGGTCATAAAGTTTTAGTTGCTAACTTTCATTATCCAGAATGCGAAAAAAAATGTCCAAAGTGCTCTAGTATCAGACTCAAAAAGAATGGTAAGAACCACTGTGGTAATCCTAAGCTCAAATATAAAGATTGTAATCACTGTTTTGTAGAGAGAAAAATACAGAGAGGAGAGAAATTACTTCGATCAGATAATTGGTTTCATCAGTATATCCTGGAAGGATACTCAGTGAGACAAATCAGCGAACAATCAGGAAAGAAAGAATATCTGGTGCGTCAAGATGTACAGTCTCGCTTAGACAGGAATCAGATACACTGTATTGATGAAATCTTTGAGAATGTGAAGTATCTCATGATAGATGGATATGCTCTGCCAGGATGATGAATTCTTCTGGTGTATCGAGCCTACAACATTTGAAAGACGGTATGGTTTAGTATGGCTCCCAAAGAGAGTAAAGAAGCGATCGTTCGAGATCTCAGAATCCTCAAATACTCATTTGGATACGATATTGCTGTATTTGTAGTAGATGGTGGACCAAGTATTCTCTCAGCGATACGAGAGGTGTATCCTGCCTCTCTCATTCAGAGATGCCTCGTTCATATACAGAGGCAGGTATTCAATTACATCTCAAGAAACCCAAAGACGGAAGCTTGAAAAGATTTAGTTCAGATTATGTGCTACAAAATCCTCTCCGATCCAAATTCCTTCCTTGGATTATTTGAGATCTGGAAAGAGAAGCATTACTCCTTTGTAACGGAAAGATCTATCTCTCGAAAAGGGAAACCAATCTTTACCCATACGAGCCTACGAAAAGCTATCAAACATATTAAGAACGCTCTCCCTCATATGTATCACTTTGTAGAAAATTCTCTCATTGAAAAATCTACCAACAAACTCGAGTGATTCTTTTGAGTTTTAACTGAGGAATGAATACTCGAACATAAGTGATTGAGTAGAAAAAGACTCTTCTCATTTGTAGCACTTTGGATCTATTTTAGAAACAACAAGTAGCACACACTTTTTTCTATTTACCCAGAATTTGAGACTTTGTGAGTCCATCATAGAGTTTCAGGAGCGTGTCTGGAGCTTCTGCGCATCCGAAAACACGAGACTATCCCATCCTCATGCTATACACTGAAATGGATGTCCGAGAAGATAGGCGTCAGAATAATCTTTCATTACAAAATGATAGCATACGTGTATTGTATTGTCTAGTATCTACTTTCTCAGTACTTCTACCTGAATAGACCTCTTGGTACGTTGCCTCGAGTCCCCGACGGCTTGGACTTCCAGAGTATATTTCCCGGGAGAGAGATCTGCTCCAAATGGTACCGTAAAGCTATTTCCAGCTCCGAGGATCTGCAAGAGAGCTCCATCAAGATAGAGATTGACCGCTGATACCCCTACCGGATCTACTACGGAAAACCTGAGATTAAAAGCCTGTCACTCATAGATAGAGATATCGCCATCTCCTTCTATCGGATTTTCAAAGGATATCTTTGGTCCTTCGGCTTTCCCTCAAAAGTCTATCGTAGCCGTATTGCGTGCTGAGTATCCGTATATATCTGCCACGAGTATCCCGATCGTCTGTTTCCCCGTAAACTCAGCTCCAAAATTGAGAGAAAGAGGGATAGACTCTGTCGTCTTTGGCTCTTCTGGAACAAGCGTATAAAATGGCTCATTGTTTCGAGTCAGGACGATACGTTTGATCGGATAGGTCGACGAGTAGTCGACTCGTATCACTCCCCTTCCGAGGGGTCGTGTAGCCCCATCTTGGAGATCAGAGCTCAGGACGATATCGACTTCGTTGGGACTCGGTCGGTCACATACTGTATCAGACATACTGGTGATATAGGTACTCGTAGGGATACTTCCAGTTCCCGTACTCGGAGTACTCGCCCACTTTTTGCTCGCAGTGACCCAGCTCGGATCATAGGACTCAACGATCGGTGAAAAGTCTACGAGATACCCCTGTATGATAGCCTCAGGGGGGGTACGATCGGTGATCTTTCCATTACATAGTCCGTCTACCTGGACCTCTTTTCCGACTCATTCATACTTGGTAGGCTTGACCGCAAAGAGACCAGAGGCTCTCTCGGACTCAGGAGTACTTTCACTCACGAGCTTTCCTGTGATAGTCGAGATCGTCGCTGTCGAAAGACCTTCTGGTTTTTTAAAGGGGGTTACCGGGAGATCTTTATGGGCAAATTCCATATACGCATTCCAGATCGGAGCCGCACAGTTGAGTCCGTCACAGCTTCACTTTGTCTCCGTACCATCTACGTTTCCAGCCCAGACGACCGTGGTGATCTGAGGAGTGTATCCCGCGGTCCAGAGATCCCGAGGAAGTATCTTTTTGACTCCTCCCGTACTGACGTCTTTATTGGAGGTACCTGTTTTTGCAGCTACGGGACGAGATTTGAGGGTGAGGACATTGTTCCAAAAGGCACTCGGTCGACTACTCGCATCCGAGAGGATCACCGAGAGGAGATACGAAGCGGTATCTGAAAATACATATTTTCCACTCGACTCTACGTATTCGTCGATGATATTTCCCTTTTTATCAGTGATCCTCAGGATTGGGTTTGGCTCTTTTCTCCACCCACCATTCGCATATACCGAGTAGGCCTGCATGAGCTCGATGGGGCGGAGCTCTCCCGTACCGATGGCGAGAGGCATCCCATATTTTCCATCATCTCGGAGCGAGTTGATCCCGATAGCTCGGGCATGTTTTACGACTTCACTTTCTCCTCCTGCTACTTTAAACATCTTGATCGCGGGGATATTACGAGAATAATCAAGAGCCGTCTTGATCTTCATACGACCGTTAAATTTCTTGTCGTAGTTATCAGGATTCCATTTACCAAAGCTGGTATCTACGTCGTAGATCGGAGTCTCTGGACCTATGGCGTCTTTACTCATAGCGAGAGCATACACGATCGGTTTAAACGATGACCCCGGCTGACGAAGGGCGGTGACCATATTTACCTTTCCCTGACCGGCGTCATTGTCATAGTCGGGTCACCCGACCATAGAGAGTATTTTCCCGGTTTTGTTGTCCATGCTCACGAGGGCGGCTCCGGCGGCTCCGTACTTATCTGTGTTGATGAGGACTTGTTTTTTGATCAGGTCTTCGGCTTTGTCTTGGAGTTTTGGGTCGATACTCGTATAGATATCGAGCCCCCCTTGTTCGAAAAAGTCATCCCCGTATTTTTTAGTCAAGTATTCCTGCACATACATGACAAAGTGAGGGTATTTTATACTCTGGAGATTTCTCTGAAACTGAAACTCAAGTCCATCCAGGATGACCGCCTTGAACTCATCAGGAGTGATCTTGTCATCTTCGAGCATTCGAGCCGCTACAAAGTCTTTTCGCCCCGTATTATACTCGATCGCATACCCGACAAGAGATTTGATAGCGGGAGTAGGCTTTGGCTTCACGACGGGGACTCATTTCTTTGGAGTTACAACGACCGCAGGAGTGGGTGTTGCCTCGATGATAAGTGGAACATCTGGAGAGACGATACGGATATTATTGAGGATGCCGAGTATATCTTTATAGGCAAATCTCCCACATCCTTCGCTATCGAGCGAATATTTTTCTTTGAGGGTAGCGAGAGAAAGCCCACAGATCTTTACATCTTCTCCATTGATACGAGTCATCTGAAGTCCGGAGATTCTCTCTCGAAAGAGATTTATAAGGGGACGATACTCTTTCCGAGACTCTGGAGTACCAAGATTGATCTTTTCTTCGACTTTATCATCTTGATATACGTAGAGATTACCCATGAGGCGATCTCGCTGGTTGTATGGAGAAAAATACGTCGGTCCTTTCGGGAGGGAAGCGAGGATCGTCGATCCGAGGATCCCAACATCCTTAGCACTTTTTCCAAAAAATATCTTGGAGGCTTCCTCTACCCCCGAGGCATTGTGCCCATAGGAAATTTTATTGAGATAGAGTTCGAGGATCTTTTCTTTCGAGTATTCACTATTGAGTCGATACGAAAGATAGGCTTCTTTGATCTTTCGAGCAAAAGAGCGTTCGTTGTTGAGAAAAGTATTTTTGATGAGCTGCTGAGAGATCGTAGAAGTCCCCTTGATCGTATCAGTCTTTCCAAAGACATAGTTGCTCACCGATCTCACGAGTGAGCGGAAATCAATACCCTGATTTTCAAAAAATGTCTTGTCCTCCGTAGATATGAGAGCGTCTATGACATCCTGCGATACGCCCGACAGTGGGACAAAGGTCCGCTTTCCATCTTTCTCAGAAAATATAGAATAGAGCTCATTTCCATTTTTATCTCGGATCACCGAGCTTTCGGGAAGGGTGAGATTTTCTATATCCGTGATGGGAGGAAGGGACCGGAGAAACATGAGATAGATAATCCCTACAAATAGTATTCCGAGCACAAATAGTGAGAGAAATACCGAAGCAACGATCACCATACCTGAGATCTTTTTCTTTCGAAGACGAGCAAAAAACTCTCTTGGATTTTCTAAAATACCGAGCCTTTTTAGGGGTTCAGTTTTTTTAGAGGATGGGCGGACTGGGGGTATACTTCGTGGTCGGAAATCTACCATAGGATGGGGAAATTACTACAAAACTTTATTCTTTCAATAAATCGAGAGCGTCAGGTCATAGTATAATCTCGATCCGAGGTCCGACAAGTTTCGTATAAGGGAGATCTCGAGTCGGAGATCTCGGGGCGTTGAAAAGCAGAGACAGTCCCGTCAGAGTCTGAGAGTCTGGAGAAATACCGATCTTGGTCACATCATCCCAAATATACTCGATAGAAGAAGCGGTTACCAGATCTTTTGTAGAAGTAATAGATCATTTCTCTGGTACATTAAATCCATATTTCTTGAGTCGGAGAGCGAGTTTGTTGGCAATACCTGGGTATTTAGTCGCATTGACTATGACGACTTCTTCTTTTTCGAGAGCGATACCTGGATATCCATAAATGAGTCGTGAAAATTTCTGAATAGAAGAATATTCAGAAATATTGATCGCGGAAGCCGTATCCGGAAGCAGGACTGCCATACCACCAAAGCCATCTCTCTCCGGGGTATACAGAAAGCCCCCAGTATCGCAGTATCCAGCCCCCTGAAAACAACGATCATTGAGATTGAAGGAGAGAATATTTGCCGAATCCAGAGTCTTGGCAAAATATGTTATTTTGAGTATTTCAGAAAAAGAGAGACTCGTATCTATATGTGTCTTAACTCCATCATAGAGAGACTGGAGTTTGGTAGGACTCCCGAGAGCATCGAGAGAGAAAAGTTTTTCTTTGATGGCTCGTACGACCAGCTGCTGACGAGTGGATCGATCGAAGTCACTCGTAGAGTGACGAGAGCGAGCGTATTTGAGAGCAGTAGCTCCATCGAGCGTCTGGAGTCATTTTTTGATACGAAAGGTCTGAT